>JADLHE010000623.1 GCA_020848965.1 Saprospiraceae bacterium | reverse complement strand
TCCCATTGTTTCCGTTGAAACAGGCCACATTTTGCACGTTTCCATTGATGGTAAATAAGCCACCCTGCTGGATGGTCACAGTTGCTGAACCAAAGCAGCCATTGGCGTCGGTGGCGGTCACGCTGTAAGTGCCTGCTGTTAGCCCCGTGGCTGTTTGACCGGTTTGGCCATTTGACCAAAGGTAGGTGTAGGGCAGATTACCGCCGACCGGATTTGCTGTTGCTGAAACCGTGAAGCCAACACATGCATAGTCAGGCGCAGCAATGGTGACAGCCAAAGCAGCTCCCAGTTGCACGGAAGCCGAACCAGTTTTGGTACAACCGTTTCCGTCCGTTACTGTGACCGAGTAGTTGCCCGGCGGCAGATTGGAGATGGTTGCGGTTGTTCCGCCATTGTTCCAAAGGTAAGTCAACGGGGTGGTGCCATTGGTCACGTTGGCCGTTGCCGTTCCATTGTTCATGCCATTGCAAGAAGTATTGGTGGCCGTCACGCTCAGGTTCATCAATGGAAACGCAGTGATGGTGGTGCTGCCCACTTTCGTGCAATTGTTGGCATCTGTTACCGTCACCGAGTAAGTGCCGGGGGCAAGGTTGGAGACGGTGGCAGTCGTAGCGCCATTGCTCCAATGATAGGTGAAAATGGGCGTACCGCCAGTTGCTACCACTGTGCTGCTTCCATTTGCTCCGCAACTCCCGGAATTGTTGAAGTTCAAAACGATGGCAGTCGGCTGGTTAATCGTCGTTGATTGCAGCTTGGTGCAGCCCAGTGCATCCGTTACAGTTAGGCTGTAGTTGCCTGCTGTAAGGTTGCTAATCGTAGCTGAACTAGCCCCTGTGTTCCATGCATAACTAAATGGCGTGGTGCCTCCGGCAATGGTTGCTGTGATGTTGCCTGTGCTGGCTCCGTTGCAATTAACATGCTGTACTGCCAAGTTCACATTCATGGCTGGGCTGCCCGTGATGGTCTTTGTGGCAGTGCCAACACAACCCTGCGAACTGGAGACTGAAACTGTATAAGTGCCTGCGGGCAAATTGTTCAAGCTTTGTGTATTGCCCACGTTGGCCCCGGAAGCGTTGGTCCAAACAAAAGTATAAGGTGCTGTGCCGTAGGTCACGTTAGCCGTCAGGCTGCCGTTGTTGTCATTTCCACAGACGAGGTTGCTACCCGTGATGGTCACGTTCAAGGTCAGTGGCTGCGTAACAGTAGCCGTGGCTGTGGCCGTGCAGCCCTGTGGATTGGTGACGGTAACGGTGTAAGCCCCTGCTGCTAGGTTGTTGATGGTTTGTGTGTTGCCAAGATTTGTACCCGAAGTATTGGCCCAAGCATAGGTAAATGGGCCACTGCCGCTTGGGTTGGCTGTTGCCGCCCCGTTTGTTGCTGCGCAATAGCTGGCATTCGTCACGCTGGTCGTCACGTTGAAAGCTGGCGGAGCGGTCAAGGTAGTCGTAGCTGTTTTGGTACAACCCAAGCCATCCGTTACCGTTAGGGAATAGTTGCCAGCAGGTAGGTTTTGCAGGTTGGCCGTTGTGGCACCATTGCTCCACAGATAATTGTATGGAGCGATACCGCCCGCCACCGTGGAAGTAATGGCCCCATTGTTTGCATTGGCGCAATTTGGGTGCGTTGGCGTCAAGTTCAGGCTGATATTGCTCTGGTAGGTCAGGGTTGTGGCCTTGATTGCCGTGCAGCCGAATTTATCGGTAATGGTTACAGAATAAGACCCGGCTGGCAGGTTTTGTATGCTTTGGGTGGTGCTTCCATTGCTCCATAAATAGGTAAATGGAGCCATGCCGCCCACAGGTTGTGCCGTAGCATTGCCAGTATTGCTCCCGAAACAAGTAGGTTGTGAAACTGAAATATTTGCCCCAAAATTGCCAGCAACCGTGCCAACCGTAGCTGACGCTGTTGCCGTGCAGCCGTTCGTGGCAGTGACCGTGACGGTATAGATGCCGGGAATCAAAGAGTCAATGGTGGCGTCATTTTCGCCGTTGCTCCAAAGAAAATCGAAAGGAGCCGCACCGCCCGTTACATTGGCCGTGGCTGTGCCACCCAATGTGCCACCGCAGACATGGGGTGTGGTCGTTACCTGCACCGAAATGGGTGGGCCAATGGACTCGCATGCCACATAGCCGCAGTTGATGGCATCCATGATGGTAATGCAGTACTCGCCTGGTGCAAGGTTGCTGATGGTGGGGGTGGTGCTGCCATTGCTCCACATATACATATAAGGTGGAATGCCCCCAGTCACGTTGGCGGTCATGGAACCCGGCACTGAGCAGGTATTGACCGAAATATCCAGGCCGATTACAGGAGGTGCCGTAATGGTCGCAGTGGCTGTGCCTGTTGTACCATTAGCAGCTGTGACGGTCACGGTATAGGTGCCTACCGGCAACATGGTGATGGGGTTGGTGGTCATGCCGTTGCTCCACAAATAGGAGTATGGGCTGGGGCCTCCGCTCACCGAAGCCGTTATCCTGCCTGTATTGAACCCACCACATAGCGGGTTCACGGTTTGCAACGAAACGTTCAATTGCGCATTGGCGAAGCCAACGAAAAACAATAGTAGAATGACGGTACAAATGTTTCTGGGTGGTAATCCCTTTCTTTTTGAATGGGGGTAAACGCCAGTTTTTGGTTCAATTCTTTTCATGGAATGGATTTGAATTTGTTAATAAAATGCTTCAAGTGTGCGTCCAAGCGTTTGGTTATGTTGATTGCAAATAATTGAATTTCAGTCGGTTGTGTTACCGATGAGTTCAAGTTTTGGTTGAAAAAAAGCAAATGGTTGGCCCGTCCCGTGGCAAATGCTACGAGCAGGAATGTAGATGTCCTTGCAAAGGGGAAAGGCTCAGGGTAGAAAGCCTAAGAGATGTCCTGAATTGGGTAGGTAGATGAAATGAAAGCCTTTTCTCGGCGGCAAAATTAGGCCAAATTCCGAAAGAACAAAGTGTTTGGGTAGATTTCTTAGTATGAAAATTGAAATATGAAAAAATGGGCTTCAACCTCGCCATCCTTTTCTGAATTTCCAGTTTTCTCGGGCATGCCGATACGCCTCGGCCCGTTTCCCGAAAACTAAATTATGGCTCAGCCCCAGGTTCAGCATATGGCTGATGGCATTGTGTTCGGGCACGGCAGGCCGTCCTTCCACGATGGTGATTTCTGGTCTTTGCACATAATTGTAAGTGTAAGCGAATTCAATCATCGTGTGGGAATACTTGGAAATGGGTACCGAAAAACCAGCACTGCCAAAGAAACCTAGCAATGCGTCGTATGATTTTTGCGTGTCTGTTCCAGCGCTGGTCAGAATGGCAACCGTATTGTAAACGCCCATGCCTGCCTTCAAAACCAAGCCGAACCGCATTGCTGGGTAGCGGGAGATTTTTGTGCGCAGGAAACCTCCATAGTAAGTATCCTTGAACGACCAATCCGCCGTAGCGCCCAGAAAGGTGGGGTTGTCTAAATTGCTGTGGTATTCGGCACCCAATTGAAAATGGTCAGCACCAAAGCCCATTCTAGCACCATAACCTGTGTAGATATCGTTGTTTGCGAATTCAGGTTTATTGTATTTGGTGCGGTTTCCACTGAAAAAACCTTCAAAGAAAAGGTTCTGGCTCCAAGCGTTTAAGCCAATTGCAAGAAAAGCCAAAAAGGGGAGGAACTTCATTTTGCAGGTTTGATGCGCCAATAAAAACAAATCAAGGCCAGACATGTGATGACTGACCTTGATTTGCTATTGTTCCATTTATTTGCGGCACTGGCCGCAAATAATTACATCAAGCGCATGGCTTGAACGAGGAAGGTAACAGGGAATGGAATGAAGAGCCAAAACCACTGTGGCCAAAACACCAACCACACCAAGGTAACAATGAGGGATATGGCGAAAAGCAACCAATATTTTCCGGTCGAAGTATTTTCCTGATTCATTTCAAAAAAATTTTGTGCGGCAAAAGTAGAAACCCATTCCTAATTTGGCAAACTAATTTGAAACAATGGAACGCAATTTAAAACGGTTATACATAAAGGTGGGCGGCATGTTCTCAAGGCTGGTAAGGGCATTGGCCTTGCTTCCAATTCGGCTGTTCAGGTTTTTCAAGCACATTTTTCATGGTCTCAAAGCCTTGGCGAAAGGGCGTTTCATGCTCCACAAATGGTGGATGGATGCTGTATTTCTTTCGTTCGACCTCGCCGCCTTGCCCGAAATCTATGAAACACTCGCTGATTTTTTCAAATGGAACACCCGGCCGCTAAACCCCGCCGAAAGAAAGCTTGCCGAGTCGGTTTTTGGAGATGCACTGGATTTGGATGCCATTTGTTTTGACGACAGGGCAAGAATTGGCTGCAAAAAACGGAACATCGCCTATGTCAGCTTTTTTACCGTAAACTGTTGGGGTCGGATACAGGCAGCCACTTTCATACACGAGCTTGTCCATGTTTGGCAGTACCAAAAAATGGGAGCTGCCTACATGACCAAGGCACTCCGGGCGCAAAGGTCAAAAGCTGGCTATAACTATGGTGGCATTGCGGAGCTTCGCATGGCTATGGAGAAAAAAGGGAAACTCACGGACTTCAATTTGGAGCAACAAGCCGACATTGTGGCCGACTACTACCTAATAAGGGAAGGCTATCGGCCAACCTGGGGCAAAGGAGGGGAATTGGATTTGCCAGTCTATCTCTATTTCATGGCTCAGATTCGGACACCGACGGCTTGATTTTGCAGCGCAGCCGTATTTTTCAATTTCTCTTAAACTTAGATGGCTTATGTTTGTGGCCGGAAAGGGGAGTCTAAGGCAGATTATTTCCAATCGTTTGTTTTTCAATTGTTTGTATAAATAATTTTTTTTGAAACGCTTGCCTTATGGTAAAATATTACAGCAAAGAAAATGGTCAGCTCCGGGTGCTCGATGGGCCTGAACCAGCTTGCTGGGTCAATATTTCACCACCGTTCACGCCGGAAGAATTGGAGGAAGTTGCACAGCAGTTCGATATCCCGTTCGACTTCTTGACCGACCCCTTGGACATTGACGAGCGCCCCCGCTATGAAAGGGACGAGGACAAACGGCTTATCATCCTCAGCAGCCCCATTCTCAACCCCTTCGAGGAGGACATTGACGCCATTTTCATTACCGTGCCGCTGGGCATCATCCTCACCCCAGACCACGTGCTCACCATTACCTCGCAGGACAACCCCGTCTTGAATCTTTTCCTTGAAAACAAGGTGAAGAACTTCCACACCGGGGACGAACAGTTGCTCGTGCTTCATATCTTGGAACAAACCGTTTACCGTTTCCTGAACTGCCTGAAGCAGCTCAACCAAAAGCGGAACCTCATCGAAAAAGAGTTGTACCACAGCAGCCGGAACCAAGAATTGAAGAACCTTTTGAGCATTGAAAAAAGCTTGGTTTACTTCGTTTCCTCGCTCAGTGACAATGAATTGTTGAAGATGAAAATGAAACGCATTGACTTTCTGAACATTGGGAAGGACGAGGAAAAGCTGGAGATTTTCGAGGACGTCATCATTGACAACAATCAGGCCCAGCAGATGGCCAATATGTACACCAACATCCTGAACGGCACAATGGACGCCTATGGCTCCATCATTTCCAATAACTTGAACCTTACCATTAAGCGCCTTACCACCATCACCATCATACTCATGGTACCCACGCTGGTGGCCTCTTTCATGGGCATGAACGTGGAATTGCCATTTGCGGAGCACTCCAATTATTCCTTCTTCTTTATTTTGGTGCTTTCGCTTGCGTTTAGTCTTGTACTTTCGTGGTATTTCCAAAGAAAAAACTTGTTTTAGGGTGAATTTTAGCAATTTGAAACATTCTTTCGCCGCTTGAGTTTAATCCTGCGCTGTTCAACAGGCTTTCAGTGCTGTTTTCAACTTTTTGGGTGAAAATCAGCCTTGCATGCCTTCTCAAGAATTGATTTTCAAGCTGTTAAATGTTAGTCTCAAATTTCAGTTTAAAGAATTTGATGACAGAAAGTTTTCCACTTTTTGAGAAGTTTTCCACAGAGGCGGCATTTGTTGAAAAAAAACATCTGCCTGAAAATCAACAAATTGCGCAAGTTTTCCACATTGTGTGGAAAACTCACGATTCCAAAACGCAATTGAGGCACTACTTTCGTGCTGTTATTACCGCATACATGAGATAATCACTATTGTACAAATCTTGTGATTAACTGGGGGGCAGCAAGCCAAACGAAAGGATGGCATCCCGACCTTTTTGGTAATTCAACCACTTACTGATACTAGCACCGGTTTTAAGATATTGGCTTTGCACCTGTTCCTTATTCTATGGACGGGTGCAGGCCTTTGTTCAAAAAAATAGCTTCTAGTTGAGGAAAGTAAGGCTTTCGCCCTAATCGTGTAACACTATAATTCTTTCATTCAAATCATGGAAACCTTAACGCTTAAAAGGAAGTCCCCAACCAACAACGGGGTAGAGGCTAAGCCGAAAACTTACACATTCAAGGAGGCTTTACAAGCAGCAACCGAGTACTTCAAAGGAGACGAGTTGGCTGCCAATGTTTGGGTAAACAAATATGCCTTGAAAGATTCTCAAGGCAATATTTATGAGAAAAGCCCTGCAGAAATGCACGAACGCATTGCGTCGGAGCTGTTCAGGATTGAACAAAAATACCCCAACCCGGTTCCATACGAAACTTTGTTGGATTTGCTCAAAGATTTCAAGTATATTATTCCGCAAGGTAGCCCAATGTCTGGCATTGGCAACAACCTGCAAGTTTCATCGCTATCCAATTGCTTCGTGATTGGCAGTGGTGCCGACTCGTACGGCGGCATCATCCGTGCCGACGAAGAGCAGGTTCAGTTGATGAAGCGCCGGGGTGGGGTGGGCCATGACCTTTCGCATATCCGTCCGAAAGGCAGCCCGGTACTGAACAGTGCCTTGTCCTCCACGGGCCTCGTGCCTTTCATGGAGCGCTACTCCAACAGCACCCGTGAAGTGGCCCAAGATGGCCGTCGGGGCGCATTGATGCTGTCCGTATCCATTAAACACCCTGATGCTGAGGATTTTATAGATGCGAAAATGGAGTCAGGCAAAGTGACGGGAGCCAACGTTTCCGTTCGCATTGACGATGATTTCATGAAAGCGGCTGTGGCAGGCAAGGACTACACCCAGCAGTTCCCTATTGGCTCCGTCAACCCAACTTACAAAAAGACAATTGACGCATCAAAACTTTGGGATACAATCATCCACAACGCTTGGAAATCGGCGGAGCCGGGCATCCTTTTTTGGGACACTATTATTAGAGAGTCCGTTCCAGATTGCTATGCCGACTTGGGTTATCGCACTGTTTCCACCAATCCTTGTGGTGAAATCCCGCTATGCCCCTACGATAGCTGCCGCTTGTTGGCCATCAACCTGTTCAGCTACGTGGAAGCGCCGTTTACGAAGAACGCCAAGTTCAATTTTGAGAAATTTGGTCAGCATGTGCAAATGGCACAGCGCATGATGGACGACATCATTGACCTCGAAATCGAAAAGATTGACAAAATCATTGAGAAAATAGAAAACGACCCAGAAGCAGAGGACATCAAGGCAACCGAGCTTCGCCTTTGGCAAAAAATCCGCCGCACTTGCGTTGAGGGACGCAGGACGGGCGTTGGAATCACTGCCGAAGGTGATATGCTTGCAGCCCTTGGCTTGAAATACGGTACGGATGAGTCTTTGAATTTCTCAGTTGAAGTTCATAAGACCTTGGCGGTCAACGCTTATGGCTCATCGGTGAAAATGGCGAAGGAACGTGGCGCATTTGGTATCTTCCATGCTGCCCGTGAGGCTAAAAACCCGTTCATCCTCCGCTTGAAAGAAGCCGACCCGCAGATGTATGAGGACATGGTGAAATACGGTCGCCGCAACATCGCCTTGTTGACCATTGCCCCTACGGGCACCACCAGCCTTATGTCGCAGACCACCTCTGGCATTGAACCAGCGTTTTTGATTACCTACAAACGCCGCCGCAAAGTGAACCCGAACGACAAGGAAGTGAAGGTTTCTTTTGTGGATGAAGTGGGCGACCACTGGGAGGAGTACAATGTTTTCCACCATAAATTCCTCGATTGGCTCGCTGCAAATGGCCACGATGTGAACGCCGTGAAACACATGCCTTCCGATGAATTGAACAAGTTGATTGAAAAATCGCCTTACCACCAAGCCACTGCCAATGATGTGGATTGGGTGCAGAAAGTGAAAATGC
Source organism: Saprospiraceae bacterium (assembly GCA_020848965.1). Taxonomy (GTDB): domain Bacteria; phylum Bacteroidota; class Bacteroidia; order Chitinophagales; family Saprospiraceae; genus UBA6168. The sequence continues at coordinate 2,753 of JADLHE010000623.1, read as the reverse complement.
AAGGCGCTATTCAGAAATGGGTGGACCACAGCATCAGCGTGACGGTGAATGTACCCAACGAGACTTCTGCGGAAATGGTAAAAAAGATTTACCAAACTGCATGGGAGACGGGCTGCAAAGGCTGCACGATTTACCGGGACGGTTCCCGTTCGGGCGTTTTGGTCTCCACGGACGATAAGGGCAAAAAGCAGGAAGATAAACAAACAGCTGAAAATCAACACCATATTCAGGTTACGGAAGCGCCAAGGCGCCCAAAGAAATTGGAGGCAGAAATCATCCGTTTCCAAAACAACCACGAGAAGTGGATGGCTTTTGTAGGCTTGTTGGATGGTCAACCTTATGAGATTTTCACGGGCCGTGCAGAGGACATTTTCATGCTGCCACCTTATGTTGAAAATGGCTGGGTCATCAAAGAGAAGGACGAAGAGGGCAACAACCGCTACGACTTCCAGTTCTCCGACAAATACGGCTACAAAGTGACGATGGAAGGGCTTTCCCGTTCATTTGACAAAGAGTATTGGAACTACGCAAAACTGATTTCCGGTGCGCTGCGTCACGGAATGCCTTTGCAGTACGTCATCAGCATGGTTTCCGGCCTGAACGTTGACCAAGAGCATATCAATACTTGGAAAAACGGGGTGGTGCGTTCCCTCAAGAAGTTCGTTCCAGATGGCACACAAGCCTACAAGGAGAGCTGCCCATCTTGCGGTGACAAAGAAGGTTTGATTTACAAAGAGGGTTGCCTGATGTGCAAAAACTGCGGGCACTCGAAGTGTGGTTGATAATGATTGTTAATTTGTTGAATTGCTAGATTGTTGCTATCAATTAGGCAATTCAACAAGCTAACAATTAAAGTTTTTACGTTTTCTCATAGACTGTTTTCGGGTAAGCTGTTGAGGATAGCAGCTTGCCTTTTTTATGGCCTCGGCCATCTTGTCTCACACATTAGTTTTCACCAATTAGAACAAAAAAAGGCATCCAAGATGCCAACTCGACGATGCTGCCAGTGCGTTTTGCGCTGGCAGCATTCTTTTTTTTGTCATCTTCAGTTGACCACGATTTTTTGAATCGCAACGCCAACTTCGGTTTGCAGCCGCACCAAGTAAACCCCTTTGCTCAAATCGGAGGCATCGAGGAAGTGCCTAGTAGTGCCGTCCAAACTGTTTCCTGAAAAAATTGGCCGAATGATTTGCCCATATACATCCAGCAAATCTAGGCTGATGGACAAAGGCTGCGCTACCGTTACAGGAATACAAGTGATGCCATTTGTCGGGTTGGGGTAGATAGGGGCCATCGCAAATTCTCCGAATGCCTCTTTGGCGGCCAACACGTTGTCCACTTTGAATTTGAAATAGCCTTCTGGTGCCGCCAATGGCCGGACAGTGGTTTTTGTGGAATTGGCGGTCGCCGAAATATAATAATAAACGCATTTGCCATTTGGCTGATGCGGGATGAGGCCCACCCATTCATCGGTTCCAATCCCCGCTGATTGCATAGCAACCGATTGATAATTCGCCGTTGTGTCCGTTCTGTAATAAACAGTCGCATTCGCAATACCGCTTCGGTGCTTGATGCTTGCGAAAAGCTCATAGCCAGCAGTTTGTTCGTCATTGTTCGTCACATCCCGATGCCTTTGGTGTACTATCAGAATTGGGTCATTGACGCCAATTTCCTTCGTGATGCAATGCAAGGCACCCAATTCGTCAATGATTTCATTGCAATTGATACCAGCTATTTTATACCCCGGAAAATGTGTCCTATAGATTCGAAATGCCGCTGAATCATACTTTTCCTCGTAGGTCGGTATCAATATGGTTTTATTGACAAAGACGGAATTCGCATAATTTCGATATTCACCTCCAGAAGGGTAGATTCCGTTGGAACCCGGCGGTTGTGGAATCCTGATGACTTGATAGGGGGTTCCAAAATAGGACTGGAAATTTTCGAGCAGGTAGGCTAGGTTTGCCTCAATCTGTGGGCCATCCGAAATATCGGTTGGATACTCCCCAACCAGCAAAGTTTCCTCATCCAAGAGCTTCATGTGCATGTCCAAATGGTGGATTTGGTCATGGTAGAGCGTATTCATTTTCCCGTAACGTTCGATACCCGCAAATGCAGCCGTGATTTCGTCAATTTCCACCTCTGAATATGGCCCTGCCCCGAATGGATTGTTTGGCCCATTGTCCGTTAGTACCAGTTTTGAAGAAAAGGCAGTCCCAAGCCCATCGGTCATAAAATTGCCGCCCACGTTCACCAACCTATTCGCCCCTTCGGTGGCGGAGAACAAAGGCGCCCCAAAATGATTGGCTGCCGGAATGGGCAGCACATCGTCCATTTCCCGATCTTCCCGGTTATAAACCCAGTCTATGAAATTCAGGTCTTCCACCTCGTTTTTGTAAACTGTGCTGGGGCCATAGTCCCGAATCCAAGCGGAATCGTTGAGCGCAATGACAAATTCGACATTGTCCATGTTCACCCCGAAGTTTTGCAAAATAGACTCAGCGGCTATTTTGATCGCCATGCTATCACAGAACACGATGACTTTTACTTCTTGAGCGGCATGAAACGCAATTTGGCTAAGGATTTCGGGATAATTTTTCCAAGTGATGGCGATGGCTTGCAGTTCTTCCCATTCGGCCATGTACCTGACGGGATAGGGCGGCGGCGAGAAGATGGCCAGGGGAGAAGTTGTTTCGTTGGAATGGGCTGCTGCCCAATTCAATCCTTTGCAGCAAAATTGAAATTTTGTGTCC
>JADLHE010000622.1 GCA_020848965.1 Saprospiraceae bacterium | reverse complement strand
ATGGTACCTGGCCTCTGCTGGGGCGCTCATTGTGTTGATTTCCATGTTCTATACCAAGTACCTGACTGACAAGTTGGAGGAAGAGGAGTTGAAGAAAGTGACGCAGTTGAAGGAGGCATATGAGGCCATGAACGACACAAGCCAATTGGACGTGACCTTTCAGAACAATTTCATCATCCAAAACACCACGGTGCCCATTCTATTGGTGGACGGGAATGGCAACCCACAAATGGGTGTCAATTTTGGCGAAAAAAACGATACCACACCTGCATTTCTTAGCCAAAAACTCAAGTATTTCAAAGCCGAAAATATCGAACCTATCACCATTGCTTCTCCCTATGAAACTTCATTTCTGTACTTCGAGCACTCCCTAATTCTCCGCCTCCTCAAGCTCTACCCCATCCTCCAACTCATCCTCATTGCTGCGTTCATTGCCTTTGGCTACCTTGGTTTCAGCACCAGCCGCCGAGCGGAGCAAAACCGGGTTTGGGCGGGCATGGCCAAGGAGACAGCGCACCAACTCGGCACACCCATCAGCGGCATCGTGGCATGGATAGAACATCTGCGGGCACTGCGGGAAGATGATGCGGAGGTGAACGAAGTGCTCGATGAACTAGGCAACGACGTGGTGCGCCTCGAACTCATCGCCGACCGCTTCTCGAAAATCGGCTCGGCACCGGAGCTTTCGCCCATCAACATCTTCGATGAACTTGAAAAATGCCGGGCGTATATGCAGCGGCGAGCCAGCCGAAAAGTGGAATTCCTGTTCCCTGACCCGGCTATTTACGAACCTATTACCGTGAAAATCAACTCTCACCTTTTCGAATGGGTGATTGAGAACCTGCTGCGCAATGCGCTGGATTCCATGGAAGGCCAGGGCCGCATCAGCGCAAGCGTTTACGAAGACCCAAGCCAAGTTTATATTGACATCATGGACACAGGCAAGGGCATTCCTTCCAATAAATTCAAGACCGTATGTCAGCCGGGCTACACCACCAAGAAGCGTGGTTGGGGGCTTGGCCTCTCACTCACCAAACGCATCATCGAGGATTACCACTCCGGTAAGATTTTCGTTAAGAAATCAGTGCTGAACGAAGGCACCACTTTTACCATCCAGCTTCCCAAGTAAAAACGCTTAATTCTTTTTTAATAAGTTTTTAATACCCAAAAAACAAAAGATTGTCACGGTATTTGCTTCCTAACTGCTAAACTTCTGCCCACCACAAGCTTTAAGACATTAAACCGCTGATTATCAGCGTCTTAATTAATTCACTCGACTAGTTCATGAGACTATTACCCAACACATTGAGGCATATCAGCCTGTTTTTCTTCTTAATCTTTACCAGTATTGCGCTAGCATCCACGACCACCGCCTACGAGTATGTGGTGACTGTTTTGGACGACAAGGGGCAGCCCATGTTTGGCGTCAATGTTTTTACCGATGACCAGCAAAAAGTGGCCACCACTACCGACGAGAATGGCAAAGCCACCCTCAAGGATGTTGACAACAAAGAAGTAGTCAATTTTACTTTTATCGGATTCAACCCACTTAAACTGCCCTTTTACGAAATCCGGCGCAAGAACGGCATCATCCGAATGAGCCGCTCCAATACCGAGCTGGCGGAGATTGTCGTCATTGGCCGCCGGGACGACCTGCCAGCCCAAGTGCCTTATACCTACAATAAGATTGACAAAAAGGACATCGCCTTTTTCGAGCCGCAAACCACTGCCGATGCGCTTTGGAACGTGGGTGGGGTCTTTGTTCAGAAAACCCAAATGGGCGGCGGCAGCCCCGTACTGCGTGGTTTCGAAGCGAACCGGGTGCTCCTGGTGGTGGACGGCGTTCGCATGAACACGGCGGCTTACCGTAGTGGACACTTGCAGAACGCCATCACCGTGGACAATGCCATGCTAGAGCGCACCGAAGTTATCTTCGGCCCTGGTTCTTTGTTGTATGGCAGCGATGCGCTGGGTGGGGTCGTTCACTTCCGTTCGAAAGAGCCAAAATTGGCACTCGATGACCGTCCCCAAGTGGTAGAATCAAGTCTCTACACCCGTTTTGCATCGGCAAACCAAGAAAAATCCATCCATGCTGATGTGAACTATGGCAAAAAGAACTGGGCTTCCATGACGAGCCTGACCTATACGGACTACAACGACCTCATGAGCGGTAGCAAAAGGCCAGATGGCTACGAGGACTTCGGCAAAAGGATTTACTACGTGGAGCGGGTTGGCAATGGCGACCAAATAGCAGAGAACGTTAAGGCAGATGGAAGCGGCTACAAGGCCAATTATAACCTTCAGAAGGGTTCGGCCTACGGCCAAATTGACTTCACCCAGAAAGTAAAATTCCAGCCAAACCGCAATTTCTACACGATTTTGAACTTCCAGCAGTCCACCAGCACGGACGTGCCACGTTACGATTTCCTGAACGAGCTTACCAACCCTGCCGACCCGAAGAGCTTCCGATATGCAGAATGGTTCTACGGCCCACAGCGTAGGTTGCTAGCCTCCGCTAAAATGGGCATGAGCAAACCAACGGCTATTTACGACCGTGCCATTGTGATTGCGGCTTTCCAACGGGTACACGAAAACCGTTTGCAACGCAACCTGCACAACAGCCAACGCATTTTCCAACTGGAAAACGTGTATTGCTACTCTGTAACTGCCGACTTGGACAAAAACTTGAGCCAAAGCGGCCGCAGCAAACTGATGTATGGTGCCGAGTTCAACCACAATGACCTCAAATCTGAATCTGGCAGGGTGAAAATTTCGGACGAAAGCACGACCCGAAACGCACTATCCCGCTACCCTGCCGACAACGATATGACGACAATTGCGGCTTACGCCAACTACTTTGCCATGACTGCCGATTCAGCATTGTCGTTCACGGGTGGCTTGCGGTTTACCAAGGTGAAACTGCTTTCGATTTACAACAACGACAGCACTTCAGTCTGGCCGTCGTTCTATTACAGCCCCGGTGTTGCTGCCAACAACAGCGACCTCACTTGGTCGGCGGGTGGCACTTGGCGGCCCGCAAAAGGAACCGAAGTCAAGCTGCTAGGCTCCAAAGCCTTTCGCTCGCCGAACATTGACGACTTCTCGCAGTTCCGACCCCGCAACGGTTTTATTTCCATCCCAAACCCCGACCTGAAACCAGAACGCAGTTACAATGGCGAGTTGGCCATTGCGCAGCAGCTCGGACAAAATGCAGATGGCTTCCGTATGCGATTGTCCGCAACGGGTTACTACACCTACATCAAAGGCTTGATGACTCGCCGTTCCCACCCACTTCCTGATGGCTCTTACATCGTTCGGGTGGACGGCTTTGACTACGAGACCCGTGCAATGGTGAACGCAACTTATGGCATCATCAAGGGCCTTAGTTTTGATTTGCAGGCACGCTATGAAAAGCATTGGGAACTACAGTCCACGCTATCCTTTACAAAAGGAGGCGCTTCTTTTGAAGTCAAGGACGGCAATGGTGACCTTGTTTTTGACACCCTTGCCCCACTCGACCACATACCACCCGTGCATGGTTTTACTAGCTTGTCTTGGACTTCGGATAAGTTCAAGTTTTCGGCGGTGGCCCGTTACCAGTTTGCCAAAACACCCGATTTGTACGGCGTTTCTGACGTGAAATTGGACAGCAACGGCAAGCCCGTGCTTGGCCGCAGCGGCACAGAAGACAATTTGGAGTACTCTTACTGGAGCCTCGACAATGGAAAGGTGGTGTACGATGGCACATTGGCCTGGACTACTTACAACCTCTACGCATCTTGGAACATCACGAAGCGGTTTGCGCTCCATTTTGCTGTGGAGAACCTGCTCGACCTGCACTACCGCCCGTTTGCCTCCGGCATCAGTGCAGCGGGGCGCAATTTCATCACTTCGTTTCGGGTGAACTTGGGGAAATAGGTTGACGGGGTGAGTTCTTGGCTCGCCCACATCAACTGGAGTTTTTCAACAAAAAGACATTCAATTAAAATGAAAAAAATATTCTATTTCATCATGCTGCTTGCCATCGCTGGTTGCGAAGATGAGCCAGTGCTTGGCCCATCGGGTACGATAAACCTCAATATAAAGCCGCTTTTTGCAGGCAATGAACTGGTGCTTGGCCAGCCTTATAATTTCGGTACGACCGAACAGATTCAGTTCGACGAATTGAACTTCTTCGTCAGCAATGTCAAGCTCTTGGAAGAGGAGACCACGGATGAAACCGACCTGCTCGAAATCGCCCTAGCCGACTTCTCGGACAACGCCGCAGGCGAAGCGGAAACTTATACCTTCCGCACCGTGCCTGCTGTGAAGTATCGTGGCATCAAGATTGGTATTGGCGTGCCGTCCAGCCTCAACAAATCTTCGGTCTCCGGCTACGGCGCAGGCCATCCTTTGAAAAAGAATTTCGACACCCATTTTTGGGCAGATGGTGGCAGCTTCTTTTTCATGAAACTGGCTGGAATCTTCAATGCGGGCGGCGCAGCTACGCCTTTCGAACTCTTCCCAGCCAAGAACGCCAACTACACAACCGTCACCATCTTCAAGTCTTTCGAGCTGACCAATGGCGAAACAGAGGAATTGAACCTAGATTTCGACATCCTCAAGCTGTTACAAGACGCTAATAATCAAGTAATTGATTTCAACAACCCCAATAACCTATCCACCTACAACCCTGAAAATGACGCCCTTTCCGCCCTGCTCATGGGCACTTTGGAAGGGGCCATGGAACTGAAATAATAGAGGGTGAGAGGGTGAGAGCGTGAGAAATGTGAGAAATGTGAGAGGGTGAGAGGCGTTACGTGCGCCTCTCACCCTCTCGCTTTTCTCTCACTTCTCTCACCCTCTCACTTCTCTCACCCTCTCACTTCTCTCACCCTCTCACTTCTCTCACCCTCTCACCTCTCTATTTAACCGTGAACTCTTTTATCATAATCGCACCGCTTTTGTCCAAGTTGGAACTGATGATGACTACCTGCTCTTCGAAGCCGTCGTCCACGGATACGGCAACGGTATTGGGCGAGATGCTGCCGAGGTTCAGGGCGTGCAGGATGATGAAATTGGTGGGTTTGTCCAGTTTCACGATGGTTTCGTGCTTTTGGCGGGTCACCCGGTAGTTTTTGACAATTTGCTCGCCGTTGAGGAAGAGGGAGAGCACGTCGCCATCCACCGTGCCATTGTCCCAGACCCGGATGCGGATGGTCTTGCTCCGCACTTCCAGCACCCGCTCCACATCCACCTCCCGATTGGTTTTGGTTTCATAGGGCTTTATCTCCACAGGGTCAGGTTTTGCTGGCTCGCCGGGCTTTGCGGTTGTTTCGTTTTGGAACAAAATGGGCTGTTCGACATAAATTTTACCTGGCGCACATTGGTTTGCGGCAACCTTGAAGTCTGTACCCTCGATATAGCCCTTCCATTCACCTGATAGAAAGCGCCGATTTTTTTCTTCTTTGAATTTAAGGTTGCCGATTTTCATACACCAACGCCAAGATGGCACCGACTCCTGTAGAATCTCTCTTTCATCAAAATATACCCATCCTTCCTTACCATATTGGTCAAAAGTCCAGATAAATTGATGGGTGGCATTACCGCCCTCACCGTCGGAAACGATTTGAGACGTGCCCGTCCCGTCTGCCTTGAAATCCATTTCAAAATAGAAACCATAGTCTCGGTCGGATTGGGAGAGGTGGCCGGAGAAACGGCCTTCGATTGCGGATTGCGGATTGCGGATAGCGGATTGGGTGACCGGGCTACCTTGCACTGGACTGCCCTCCCGATAAATCGGGACAAGACCTGCCAACTGTCGAACTGCCAACTTCATCACCCCCGGCTTACAACCCTCGGCTTCCCAATTGCCTTCCAGCGTCGCAACTCCTTGTTTTTCAGCGTATTGCAGGCGAATATGCTTCAAGCACCACTTGGCATTTTCTGGCTCCAATTGTTTTACTTCTTGCAAGACAAGCAGCTTGCCATCGAAAGTGCCACCTACTTCGAACTTGGCCGCACCGCTACCGTCGGCATTGCTGGAAGTGGCTGTGCCGAGCACTTTGCTGCCATCTTGTTCCAAGGAAATAGCATACAGGAAGCTGCTAGTCTTGCCTGTTTGGGTCACCGTGCCCGACCACTCGCCGGTGAGCGACTGCGTTTGGCCAAGCTGGGCCAAAAACAAGCAGCAGTATATGGAAAGCAAAGTTTTATTCATCAATTCTTGGGTTGAACAAGTTTACAACGCAAAGCAACCATTTTTAGCGCAAGCTGACTTTGTTGTTGCTGCGCAATTTTTCAACAGGCCAATCAGCTTGCGTTGCTACATTTGCGAAGCACAAACAAAGAGAAAACAAAGGCAATTTTTCATTAAAAAATCTTGATTCATGATTCTTAGACCCATAATTATCAGGGCAATATCCACTTTGGCTTTCATGCTGACGCTGGTTTTGGGCTTCGCCCAACGGCTCAACTGGGCTGCCGACGGCAACAGCTACACCACCGTGGAGGAGGGCGCTGTCGTGAAATACAACCTGCCGGGCATGGATAAGGCAGTGTTCATCAGCAAGGACATGCTGAAACCCATCGGCTCGGATACGCCCATTAAACTGGAAGGTTATACCCTCACCGAAGACGGAACGAAAGCGCTGATTTACACCAACAGCAAAAAAGTCTGGCGCTTGAAAACCCGTGGCGACTACTGGCTGCTCGACCTCGGCACCAAGTCGCTCAAGCAACTCGGCAAGGGCAGACCAGCGAGCAGCCTGATGTTTGCGAAGCTAAGCCCCGATGGCACCAAGGCCGCCTACGTGAGCGAACACAATGTGTATGTGGAAGACCTTGCCTCCGGCAATATCAAAAAACTGACGGACGACCAAGGCACCAAAAAGCTCATCAACGGCACTTTCGATTGGGTGTATGAGGAGGAGTTTTTCTGTCGGGATGGCTTCCGTTGGTCGCCGGACAGCAAGAGCATTGCCTACTGGCAGATTGACGCCAATAAGGTGCGGGATTTCTACATGGTGAACAATATTGACTCCGTTTACAGCCAAATCGTGCCCGTGGAATACCCGAAAGTGGGCGACCCGCCCAGCCCCGCCCGCATTGGCGTGGTGGGCATTGCCGATGGCAAAACGGCTTGGATGAACGTGCCCGGCGACCCGTCACAGCACTATATCGTGCGGATGGAGTGGACGCCGGACGGCAAAGAGGTCATCCTTCAGCAACTGAACCGCAAGCAGAACGAGAGCAAGCTGATGCTCTGCAACCCGAAATCCGGCGACGCCCGCACCATTTTCACCGAAACGGACGAAGCATGGGTGAGCACCGTGAACGAATGGGCCAACCAACCCGTGGGCTGGTACTGGCTGGAAGGCGGCAAATCGTTCCTCTGGCCCAGCGAAAAGGACGGCTGGATGCACCTCTACACCATTTCCACCGACGGCAAAAAAGAGACCCTGCTGACCGATGGCCGCTACGACGTCATCAGCCTCGACCGCATTGACGAAAATGGGGGGCTGGGTCTATTTTTCGGCATCGCCGAACAGCGCCATACAGAAGTACCTGTACCGGGTGCCGCTGAACGGCAAGGGCAAATTCGAGGCGCTGTCGCCCTTGGCAATGCCCGGCACACACAACTACAATATCTCGCCCAATGGGAAATTTGCCCGTTGGAACTTCGCCAATTACTACACCGAAGAAATGACCGCTTGGGTAGAGCTGCCGAGCCACAAACCATTGGCCGGGCAGAAGGATTTGGCCAAAGCTTTTGACCCAAAGGCAAAAGAAAAGAGCAATATCGAGTATTTCAAAGTGACCACCGAGGACGGCGTGGAGATGGACGGCTGGATGAAAAAGCCCAACAATTTTGACCCCTCGAAGAAATACCCGGTCGTGTTCTATGTCTATGGCGAACCTGCCGCCTGCACGGTCAGCGATGATTTTGGTGCTGCCAACGACTTCATCTACAATGGCGATATGAGCGAGGACGGCTATATCCACGTCAGCCTCGACAACCGGGGCACACCAGCGCCCAAGGGCCGGGCTTGGCGCAAGTCCATCTACCGAAAAATAGGGCAAATAAACATCCGTGACCAAGCAATGGGCGCCAAGAAAGTGCTGGAAGCCGCCTATTGCGACACCAGCCGGGTAGCAGTATGGGGCTGGAGCGGCGGCGGTTCTTCCACCCTGAACCTCATGTTCCAATACCCAGAGATTTACAAAACGGGCATCTCCATCGCCCCGGTCACAAGTTCGCTGCTTTATGACAATATCTACACCGAGCGTTACATGGGCCTCCCGCAGGAAAACATGGCGGATTTCAAGGCCGGCGCTGCCATCTCCCACGCCAAAGACCTAAAGGGCAACCTGCTGCTCATCCACGGCACCGGCGACGATAACGTGCATTTCCAAAATGCCGAAATGTTGGTGAACGAGCTGGTAAAATACAACAAGCAGTTCCAGTACATGGCCTACCCGATGCGCACGCACAGCATCAGCGAGGGCGAAGGCACCTTCCTGCACCTGAGCACGATGGTGAGCAAGTATTTGCGGGAGAACTGCCCGCCGGGCGGTGTGACAGCAACACCGAAGCCTTAGCAGGTGTGAAGGTTTGAGGTATGGAGGTATGGTGGGGTCATACCTCCATACCTCCTACCTACATACCTCAACACCCTGCTTGGATTGCCGAACGCCCTGCCCCGACCTCCGAACATCCTGCCTCGACCGCTGCGCATCCTGCGTGGATAGCTGAACACCCTGCCTCAATATCGTATCGTCCTGCTTGGGCGGCTGAGCGGCCTGCTTGGACTGCGTTGCTCCCCTTTTCAAGGTCTGAACGTCCTGTGTGGACGGAGGAGCGTCCTGCTTCAATGGCGGAGCGTCATGTGTGGATGGCGTAACGTCCTGCTTTAAGGGCGGTGTGGCTGATGGGGAGGGCGGAGGGGTTTGGGGAGGTGAGGGGGTTTTTGGGTTGGGGGATTTTTAGATGATGGGGGATTACTTTGAACTTCGCTTGCTTGAAATGCTAGTGTGGATGTGCGGCTGCAAGTTTAGCATGAAGGGTGCTGGCTGCAAGCGCCGCTGCGCTTACTTGTTACTTTGGGAAACGTTTACTGGAACAGTGGGTTTCTCATGGGTGGAGTGTAGCTTTTTGGGTAGGTTGGAAGAATTGCGACAATAGGTTCCCTTTGAATCCAATGCAGGTTTCGTATTTATCGAATGCCAGTATATTGAGCATGAACTTCATTTGCACATATCGATTTAGTATTGCTCGTAAGCTGTATTCATCACTTTGAAAAGATTTAAGATTGACTCGTGACTAAATGGCCAGTTTTTCTTCAAGAACCCTTGGTTGTGATAAAAGTAGTAAAGTAGCAATATTATGACAGGTTGTTGAAACAAAATTCCATTTCCAGCTTTAATCACCTTACGAAATTCCGGTCTCATCTTTTCGACAAACGCTTCTAATTCATCAATGCTAACAGACTTTAATTCCAGAAGCTCTAGCGAATCGTCCAAGATAGAGTGGTCAATATCGCTTGGTTTGAATTTCTGAAATTCGTTGAATAGTCGAATAAATTCGTTGATGTAATTATCGTACAACCGTTTTTTGTCCATCATCATTTTGAAGATGTCGCAAAAATAATCATCAGTTGCCTCCATCAATGCCATTGTCTTGGCAAGCCTCCGAAGTATTTCCTTGTCGTTTTTGTACGGTCCCTTGTAAGTGCTGTCATGACTTATCTCGGCAAATGCATGTTGCAAAAGGGTCCTTATCTGAATCTCACAACTCAACATCGGTATTAGCTCTTCCGGGAATTTATGATTCCCCGGCATAGGCCATACAACAATATGAACGGATTGGTAGTCAAAGTATTTCGGCTGATACTCCACTTCTTCATCGGTGCTCTTTGTTACTTTTGACCTCCAATCCGTATGGGCTAATATCTTGTCCTTTGCTAGATTTATGTCGTTTGATTTCAATAGAATCACCCTAGTCGCAACTTTGTCTTGAATATCTACAAGAGGATTTGGATAGCCTTTTTTTCTGTACAAAGACTTGAGAAGATAGGAACGGTCTTCCTTTAATCTATGACTGGGGGCCATCTTGACCAGATGTTCGTCAAACATATCGGACAGTACGTGCATCAATGCATCGTCAACAAACTCGCCCCAGTCCTCTAGACTTGACTTCAGCGTTTTGAATTCGCCCAATGTTTTTTGTTCAAGGTCATTCATTAGTATAGGGTCTTCCCTTGATTTTGATGATGGTATAGCTGTCGTCGTTAACATCTAAATCCACCAACTCCTCCTCTTGTTCAATGATTTCAACACTGTCGTCGAACTTGTCTTCTGGCCCAGTCAAGTTGATGCTGCTGGGAAAGTCCATCTTCCGTTTTTTCAACCTTCCCTTAAAAAGTTCGGCATCCTTCACAATCGCCGTTGGCAGTTCGTGGCAAACCTCCATTAGGTACCTATCCCTCAATCCACCTTCCTCTGGAATAAACGTTTGGGCGAATTCGTGGGGACTGACCACATCGTTCTGATTGATACTAAACTCATTCTTGAGTGCTGACACGATGGCTTTCTTTGTCTCTAAGTCATCAACATTGCCCAATGCAAATGTCTCTGTTTTTTCGTAAAAACGCTGAGATTGTATCTTGGAGTTGTTGCCAACAGAAAAACCCAAGAATTTTTTATAAAAATACTCAGCAGGGTGGTTGTCCGTTCTGAACTGTTCATCATACAGAAAACAACCGTATTGGTCGTTTATGTCCAGTGTTTCATCATCTGATTTCCTATAAATGATGCCAATTTTAAACAATTTTTGCGAAGGCGAGAGAAATACTTTTTGTAACAATGCTACCTGCGTATGCTCATCGTCTGCCAAAAGCTGAAGCGCCTTGTGGGGTTCCGCTTTGAAAACAATGGCGACTGGCATGTTTGTATCATTGTCAAGGCAGTCCAAAACCATCAGATAGCTTGCCGGGATTGAAGTTCTAGTTTGGTAACCAGCCAGTGATTCAGCAATTTCAACGGTTCTTTCAATAAACCCAGCGCTATCCAAGCCTTGCAGATCCTTAGTTAACTCAATGAAAGAATCCGGAGTGATGTTTGGGTCGATTTCTAGATCAAACGCCTTTCCGTTCCTACCTGCGGCTGTTATCAACCTCTCCCTTATCAGCTCCAAGCCCAAGTGCTCGATTTCACAAATCTTGTCTGAAGAAACTACCGTTGCTCCGTCCTGTCCAGGTTTTTTTGGGTTAATGGTGTGGATGATGACACGGTCAACAATGAGGCTGTTAAAATCAATCATTTCAAAATATTTAGATGGTGAAAAATACCTTCAAGGGCCACTTGAGTTCAGTGGCTTTTATTTGTGGGTTATTTCTCCTAGCATGTATTGTTGTGTGTACCAATGTCAACCTCGAATGGCCTGCTCTATCCGCTTCATCAGCTCTTCATCTTCACAGTCGTGTACCTTGATGTTTAGGTCAGGTTTCATTCCTTTACCGACCTTACCCGTGAAGGTTACAGTGGCGGGAACCCCTCCTGTGTCAAAACTTGAGAGCTTACTCTTGAAATGCTTGATAACAGCTTTGGCAGTTTCATTAGCAATCTTGTTCACAGGCAGCAGAATTCCCGGCTTGTCCTTCGGTAAGTACGTGATTTTGTCAATAAATGTTATCATTTTCTCTTATTTGGTTATCGAACATTCAATGAATTTCAAACACTGTTCCTGGCCATGAACTCTGTCACACCCTGAACCATCATCCCCACCTGTTGCACATTGTACTCCCCGTATTTCCCATGTGCCGCCTTGTTTCTGAGCTCTAACCAATTCAATACAGCCTTTTGGTCTAGTAAATTGTATGCAACTTTGCCTAATTCAGCATTCATCGTATCGGCTTTTTTCGGTTTCCCCGTCTTTGGGTCTACTGGTGGGATCCCATTCTTCCCGCAAAGCTGTCTCAGATGCTCTTCCAGCACGCTCCCAACCATCACTGCTGCTGGGTCCTTGTAGCCTTCGTCGAGCAGATGGCTAGCCATTTCGAGGAAATCGGAGAATATTTCGGCGGATACAAGTCCTTTTAGGGAATCCAGCCATCCATTTTCGATTTCTCTTTTGATATTGGTCATAATCCCAATCCCAATCTCAGTTTGAGCAATAAACGGCTTATCCACCTGAGTAAAGAAGTCAAGATATTGAGGATGGTTCTGACCGAAAAGGTCAAACAAAATTGAGATTCCTGCACTCCTAAATTCACCAAAAAAACTGCCATCAACACGAGGATAATCACCCTTCGCAAAGGCCTGCTTCCCTAATTCTATTGCTACATCAATCCTTTTCTTATATTTATCTATTGGTATTGCCATTTGTTAGTTTGTTAGTTTCGAAAAAACCCGGCAGGCCCACTCGGACCTGCCAGGAATTGTGGCCTAATTCGGCCTATTGAACACCAATTGAAAAAAGACCAAGCTTCGAGAGCAGCCTAATGAAGTTTTCAAACTTCATTTTCAGTTTTCCCTTGAGCTTGCCTCCCAATTGGAAGGTAGTCTTCAGTCACTTGGCGTCAATTTCAAAAGACAGGTTGACGTTCGTTGAATAATGCATTGTCATTATCAAATGATTTAATGTAAAATATCAATTATGGCCCACTCACGACAGGGCTTGCGCCGACCAAGCTAAGAGCTTGATCTCTTTTTGGATCCACTATGGGAGCCAAGATATCTTACCATCCGCATCTCTCCGTATCGGTGTCACTTGCGGAGGTGGCTGACCTACACAAGGTCTGTTTCCTCTGAATTGCCACATGTCAAACTGCTTTTGATTCTTTATTGTCTTCCATTTCGGTTATGTAAAAGAACATTAATTACTTCTTCAACCGCTGCTTTGATTCACTTGACCGGCCAGCATGAGCTTCACTTCTTAGTTCACTTGTATCAAGTTTGAAAGCTCGCCATCCTCTATACCAGTTCGCTCAATTTTGCAACTAGCGAAGCTCAGATAGTAGCGATAAACAGGCTTCTTTTAGCTAACAGGTATCAAGCTTCAAGCTAAAAGCAACCTGTTTTCAAGCCAAAGTTTTTTGTGTTCTCGCAAAAGTATTCTCAGTATAACTAGCTATTTTCCTTAGGCTAGACAATGTGTGGATCAAACAGCCGCTAAATTAGCGAGCGTTTTTCATCCCACCAATAACCGCTTGGGGAAAATGATGAAAATCAGTAAAATAAAGCCCTCATTATGTCAAGTCTTCCAAACTTCCACAAAACCCTACATTTTCCAGTTTTCGCAAGTGTTCAACTTTCCGTTTTAAGCAGTTCCTAAGTCTTTACGGAAAACCACATTTCCCGCAAGAGTTTAGCGGAGCTACTCTTGCGGGCCATTGCTGTGAAACCGCAAGTGCCGCAAGGCTCGCTCGTAGTTTCGTCTCTGTTTCCCCCACCCCAAAAAAAATTGGCATCAAATTCGATGTGGAAAAATAAACCAAAAACAATCCTACCGCACAAGCATATATCGTCATCAAATCTTTCTTATTACTCTAAATTTTATTTATCATGCAAAACACGAAATCTGTCACCGCTTCCAAGGAAGCCACTTCCGCCATTTCCACCACTACTGCCACCGCCGGGGATACGCCTCAATCCACGAAGAAAAAGAAGGTTAATTTGCCCTGTGCGTTGAAGTATTTCTTTACTTATTGCGTGGTCGCTTGGGGCTATGCGATGGAAAAGCGCCTAAGGTTGGTGCTCAACAGCCCCCGCTTCACCGAAGAATTCATCACCGCCCAAGTTGATTATGTGAAGGTTGTAGAACAATTGCCCACACTCAAGGCCCGCAAGAACGCTGCTACTATGGCCAACCAGCAATTGGCGTCGGATAACCAGAAGGTGCGCAGTATGCTACAAATGCTCAAGACCTTTATCGTTTATGCTTATAAGGATAAGGTGCTGATAGATGCACAGCTCAAGGCATCGGGTCTGACGGACTATTCTAGCCAGAACAATGATTGGGGCAATACCGATGGCATGATACGGGACGCCAAGCAGTTCATGACCAACTATGGCGCTAAACTGCAAGAGGGCAGTAATATGCCGCCCAATTTCCCGAAGGACTTCGAAACGGCTGCCGATGTTTTCAATGCGGCCTGGCTCGATTTCATTGCCAAGGATAAAGCCTCACAGGATGGCACGGCCACCCAAGAAGATGGCATCGAAAAAATACTTTCCGAACTGAACCCGATGATGGATATTGGCTATCGCACTTTCGAGTTTGAACCTGCGGAGCGCAAGAAATTTACCCGGAAGGATGTACTGAACGAAGTGCGCAGCAAGCACATGGCCGGCATCAAGGGCACGGTGAAGCTGAGCACCACCGACAAGCCAATGGCTGGGGTTCAGGTGGAGATTGAAGGTGTGGAAGATGCGGTGGCCACCACCGACAAAAATGGCCGTTTCAGCATCAAGGTCGTGGGTGGAAACACTTATAATGTGCGGTTCACCGCTGAGGACACCGAGCCGCTTACCGTCTCCAAGCTCGTGAAGCCCGGCGTGGAGGGCGAGGTGAAGGTAAGCCTGTCGCCAGTGTTGTCGCCTAGTGAAGCTATACCGACACAGCCTATAAATGAACAGCCGAGCACGAATGATACCTTGTCGGCCAACCTTGAAGCGTTGGCGCCCATAAAGGCACAAGAGAACGGACAGGCGGTGCATTCAGCCGCTTAATTACGATTGGATTTATAAAGAGAGCAGTTAACGGGGGCGGCCATTGGCTTGCCCCTGTTCTGTTTTTGGTGGGTTTACGGAAAGGCTCTTAATGAACCGACATCCGTAGAACTTATACTCGGCGCTAATAGTTTTTTTTGCAAATGCCGTTCAGGGTTGATGAGGTTGATAAGGGTTTATAAGGTTGATTTGCACATAACCTATTTATTCGCACTATAATAAATATTGGCGTCATAGTGGCGTTTACCCTAATAATCAAAATTCCTTGGCTCCCCTGATAGCTCCCGTCCTTTCAGCACTTCTTCCACGAGCCTTGCCCTAAGTCCGTAGTCGTCCTGTTTTGAGAGGTCAAAATCGGCCTCGGCGATCCGCTTGCGGACATACGCTTCGGGGTCGTTGCCGAATGGCCGGATGTACTGCCGCCAGATACGGGGCAGGGCTTCTGCTATTTTGGCGTTGCGGTAGCTTTTTATGGTAAGCCGCAGCGACTCCCGCCAATCGTGGTGCGGGACAAAGGAAATGGTTTCGGGGATTGATTTAAGATAATCGTACAGTCCATCCAGTTCTTCGTGATTGCTCCTTTGCCTGCGTTTTTTTACATGCGAAATGATAGCCTCCGCCAATTCCGGGGTTTCAAAGCATAGCGCAAAATCAATTTCCGCTTCATGGTCAGGATAGGGTTTATCCATCTCTGGGTTTGGAATATAGGGAGTGGGATTGGGATTTGCATCCTTCCAGCCGATTTTAGCGTATTCCGATTCTTTCTCACCCCTTGTATTCGGCAACTTGATCAGGTAGCCCGTGCCCCGCATACCATCGTAGAATTCGTACCAACTTGGGGTGATGCCGAACTCGTCTGTTTCATACTCATTTTTAATATCATCGTAGTTCTGCCAATAATACATATCGTACATGTCCAGGTCTTCTGAATGGCTGCTGTGGAGGTATTGTATGAAAAGCTCAACTTCATCAAAGGTCACGGGCGGCAGAAAGGGGCATTCCATGAGCAATTTTCGGCCAATCAGTTCAAAATCGTAAGTAATTTTCACAAAAGGCAGTTCGATGCTGCCCGCCCGCCATTCGCATTGGAGGTTGAACAGTTTTTTTTGTTGGATGGCTTCCAATGCTTGCCGGGCCAGGGCATTGAACTCTTTGTTGGCTGGCTTGAAGTCATCAATGTATAAATCGGGATATAGCAGGGCACTGTGCTTGGAATAAGCATATTGCTTAATAAAGGAGTCCCAACTATAATTTCGGTATTTTTCGAACCAGCTCTTCACCTTTGGGTTATTTTCAAGTTGCTGGCGCAGTTGTGCTTCGATGGTTGCTTGGTCTGGCAATGCAGAAACAGGAGTTGATTTGGCCATAATATGCGCTTTATTGGTAAAAAAACAGTCAATGGTTTTGCGGTGACAATTTATGAATTTGATGGATATCTAACAAAAAAATTCAACTGGGAAGAGTGGGCCGATGACGCTGGTATTCCCAGCTTCCAATCAAGCATTGCCAAAACAGTCTTTCAGCGATAAAACAGCCCCACCCCATTTTTACCAAACAGTCTTCAAACCTTTGTCAATCCCACCAATCCACCTGTTTCGCAAAAGCTTGGTAATCGGCGACGAAGGTGGAGCCTTTGTGGTCTAGCTCTTTGGTGAGGAAGGAAAAATAGTCGGTGAGGATGGGCAAGCACGATTCGTAGATTTTGCCCGTGGAGTTGTCGACAACTTGTTGGCCAAACATTTTTTCTCCCAAAAGGCCAAAACGGTCCATGATCAATGCGGGGTAGTTGCTGTAGCCTTTGTCGGAAAAACAGAGCTTGAGGGCGAGGTCGAAGGCGATGTAGATACTTCCGAACACGACTTCAGGCAACTGCTGCCGAAAGCCAGTTTTATTGATTTTTTCTAAGTCGTTGAATTGCTCATTGGTGCCTTGCTGCAAGTTTATGTTCTCGAACATGTGGTGGAAGTAATGGCGAAAGTCGGGCAAATAGGCCGAGATGATGCGGGAGGGGAGGTTGTCCGGTATTTCTATGATTGTGTTGACCCAGTGGAAAACAAGGTGGAAGTGCATATCAATGAGGATACTGCGGTAGAGCTCGATTATGATGGGGGAATGGTGGTATTGCGACAATTTGAACACAGCATGGCCGTCGGGGATGCTGGGCTGTTCATCAAAAGGGGCGTACTCATGCCGGACGCCCTTGCTTCCAGGCTGTGGGAGCCGCTTTGCAATACGTATGTATTGGTGGATTTGGTGCGCATCTGGGTTTTTCTCGGCCATTTCATTCATGGCATACAGGAACGGTTCCAATATTTCAAAGCAGCGTTCTTTGTTCCTGAGCGCATCGTTGAAGGAAGATACACAGATTTCATCGTCTTCATCCTGGTACTGCATCATTAGGTTAAAATGCTCCGGCCCGTTCATGACTTTGTGGCAAAGGTCAAAACAGATAAAAAAAGCAAGCACTTCCTTGGCCGAAAGCATATAGGGCTCCGTTTTGGGGGTGTTTTCCACCACTTGGTGGCAGGTGACCATGTGTTCATCCAATTTTGTTATCTGCTGGGCGGCCTCTAGGATGAAATCATCCTGTTCGTATTTGATATGCTTGGCCAGCGACCAAAGTGCGTAAGTGACGTAAAGGCGTTGGTCGGCTGGAATATCAAGTGGAATCTTGGGATTATCTGTGTTCTGCATATTGAGAGTTTTACAGGACGAATATATGATGTTTCTCATACAAACAAACAGCAAATCCGTGAATTTTGCGCAGCAACCAAATCTTAAATATGTTGGTTCTGCATGATTTGCCCAGCTAGCCAACAAAATAAGTCGAAATGGAAAGCCCACGACTTTGCAAACTCCCCTACTAGGCCCTACTTGAATGCCTAAGAACTGACCGCACCAAACGCCATTTTCCAACAAACCTCTAAATTTCACCACCGCTTAACGCTAATCGTTACTGCCACGCCGTTCTTTTGTTCTACATTTGCGTGTTAAAAATACTCTCCCAAAACAAAAGAGTTTCGATGGCTAAACGGCTTTCCAGGTTGCTTCCTTTTGCAAACTTGCGCAGCATCTGCTTGCTCGCAATCATTATCGGTGGTTTCACCACTACTTCCTATGGCCAAATCTGGTCGGAAAACTTCAATTCCTACGCCAATGGCACCATGAACGGCCCGCCGAAATGGACGTCCTATGCCACCGATTGCGATGATGGCGGCCTATTGAACCAAGGGGCTGGCCAAAGCCAATGGGGCGTTTGGGCGGGGGCATTTGCCATCAACGATGCCGAAGGCTCGCCTTGTTGTCCTGCTTTTGGTGGCGGCGGCAACGACAACGGCTGGCTGTCACAGGTCATTGACATATCGGGCTATTGCAACGTCTCCATTTCGATGCAGGTCTCCGCAACAGGGGTCTTTGAATGCGATTCGGGGGGCGCACCCATTTTTGGTTGCCAAGGCAATACCCCCCCCGACAACAGCCACGACCAAATTGTGGCGGAATACAGCCTGAACGGCGGCGGTTGGACGCAATTTGGCTATGTATGCGGGGACGTGGGCGTGGGAACGCTCTCCGCTTCCGGCCTCAATGGCACATCGCTTCAAATCCGGTTTTTTGCCTCCAACAAATCGAACAACGAGTTTTACTATATTGACAATATCGAAGTAACGGGCACGACGGCGCCAACGGCGGTTTTCAACCAAATTGGGCCGCTTTGCGAATCCGCCAACCCCGTCACACTCCCAACTACCTCCAACCAAGGCTTCACCGGTACTTGGACACCGCCTATTTTCAACCCGGCTGGCTTGGGCGGCACCACCACCACTGTGGCATTTACGCCCACACCTGGGCAATGTGCGGGCCCAACCACGATGGATATAGTCGTGAATTCGGCCATAGACCCGACGCTACCAAACCTAGGGCCGTATTGCGAAAGTGCCAATCCAGTACCGCTGCCGAACCCCGTTTCGGGCATATCGGGCACCTGGTCTGGCCCCGGTGTGAGTGGCGGGTTTTTCAATCCCGGCTCCGCCAATATTGGCACCAACACGCTGACCTTTACGCCCGTGCCCACGGCTTGTGCCAACCCGAATACCATGGACATTGTGGTGACTGCTGCCGCCACTCCCGACCTCGATTCGGATGTAATGTGCGAAACTGACCCGCCATATAACCTCAACGATTTGGAAGACCCCGCCTACCCGAATGGCACATGGTCAGGTGCAGGCGTAACGGGCAATAGTTTCGACCCAACGGGCTTTAGTGGCAGCGTCATACTGACCTTCACTTCCAGCGACCCGTGCGTGAACCCGGCTACCACGAACATCATCGTAAACCCCGCTCAAAACCCCAATATCAGCGGCGTACCCAGCACGATTTGCGAACTGGACAACCCCATCAACCTACCGACCAATCAAAGCGGCGTCAACGGCTCATGGTCTGGCCCCGGTGTGAGTGGCAACCAATTCGACCCAGCGGGGCAGAATGGCACGGTGACGCTGACCTTCACGCCCAGTACCGGGCTTTGCGCAACACCAGCGACCACCACCATTGAGGTGGAGCAGGCAACCACGCCAGCCATCTCAGGACTGCCCGCCAGCCTTTGTGAATTGAACGCCGCCATCAGTTTGCCGACTATCCAAGATGGGGTCACTGGCAACTGGTCGGGGCCGGGGGTAACTGGAAATATGTTCGACCCGACTGGCTTGAGCGGCAATGTCACCCTGACATTCACGCCCAATAATAGCTTTTGTGCCAACCCAGCAACAGCAATTATTGATATTGACCCTATTGTACCAATAAATATTACGGGTGTTCCAACTTATGTATGTGCTTCGGGGCCTGGTTCAATTATTTTTTTACCAACCACTCAAAGTGGGATTACCGGAACTTGGTCGGGGCCTGGTGTCACCAATGGCAACGAATTCGAACCATTTGGCAATTTCGGCATCCTCACCCTGACTTTTACGCCAAGCCCT
>JADLHE010000621.1 GCA_020848965.1 Saprospiraceae bacterium | reverse complement strand
TGCACTTTGACGAAAAAAACGCCGAACTGGACGGCCTGAAAGCAGGCCAAGCCGCAGCCTTGCGCTTGTTCGATGAGGTGGCGCAAATGGACGCCAAGCTTAAAACGCTGTCGGAAAATCGTGACAAGGCCAGTGAAGAAGCCAAGGCTTTGGAGGTAAGAAAAGCCAACCTTGCGGAGCAAATAACTGCCAACCAAAAAAAGGCAGAAGGGCATGAATCGGCTTTGACTGAACTTGGCAATTGGCTGAAAACCAATGAAGTATGGGCTTCGCTGCCGCAAGACTTGCAAGCCATCACCATTTACGAAGGGCAATTGAGGGAGAATTTTCAGCAGCAACTCAAGCTGAAAGAAGCGGCCAAAACGCTCGCCGAACAATCGGTGAAACTGAAACTGGAAGTGGGGCAATTGGACGCCCAACTCAATGAGCTGCGGGCCAATTTGGTGGCATTGACCGATTCGTTTGAAGCGGCGGCCCCCGATTCCTTCACCCCCAATCGGCAAGACCTTTTAGAAAAATTGGGCCATGAAATCGAAGTTTTGGGGGAACACCACCAGCATTTTACGCAGTTGAACCAATTGAATGCCGACTACCGGGAGCTGGTGGTGCAGTTGTCCAATTTGGAACATCGCCTCAACGAACTGCGCCGGGAAGAGCTTTGGCTGGACAAAGCCCTGCTGACGGCCTACGACGAGGCTGCGGAATGGGAAAGCCTGCTCGAATACAGGCGGGAGGTGTATAACCAGCAGCTGTTGCTGGCAAATTATGAAAAGGACCGGGCAAATTTGAAGGAAGGCGACCCGTGTCCGCTTTGCTTGAGCACTCACCACCCTTTCCGGCTGCACGAGGTGAAACCATTCGTGGACGAAGCGAAAAATGACCTTTTGAAGGTTGAAACGATTCACAAGGAACGGCATGCACAACGCAGCCAATTGCTGAAAAAGCATATCGAGGTGAACACGCAGATTCAGCAGCTCGACGAGCCTGAAAATGGTGAAATCGCTAAACAAGAAGCAAGGTTGATGGATTTGGAACAACGGATTTCGAGCCTGTTGCCCAGGTTCGATGGCGATGATTTTGGCCGCTCGCACGGTGATTGGCTGGTGACGAAATTGGGCAGTTTCGAGGAAGCCTTGGCCCATAAAAAAGCGCTCCGGGAGCAGCTCAACGGCTTGAACAAGGCCATAGAAACACAAGAAATAGGTGCAAGAAACTTGGAAGGCAAGCTGAAAGACCTTCGTTTTGCGCAGCAACAAAGCGATATAAGCCTTGCCGAAAAAGAAGCCGCTTTGGCAGATTTGGCTACAAAATTTGCGGAAGCAACCACCGAACTGAACCAGTTGGTCGGGAAGTTTGGCTACCAGTTTTCGATGGAAACGGCCCGGCAGATGTTCACGGAACTGCGTGCTAAAGAAGGAGATTTTTCCCAAAAGAAAACGGAGCACGACCAACATGAACGTCAATTGGAATTGTCGAAACAGGCAGCTAATCAATTGAAAGAGAACCAGTTGGAAGTCCAAAATAAACATGAGGCGATTGCTAAACAGTTAAAGGTCATCCTCACTGAGTTGGAAGAATTACGTGCGAAAAGAATTGCGGCTTTGGGTGAAAAAGACCCAATTGGGGAGCGTGAAAACCTGCTAAACACCATCGAAGCGACGGAGCGCACGCTGAACGAAGCAAGGCAGGCACAAACCCAGGCCAATGAACGGCTCGCCTCGACCGTCGCAAAACTGGAAGGCTATGGGGCGCAATTGTCAAATGGCAAAAAGCAATTGCTCGATTTGGAAAATCAGGTTTCCAGCGGGTTGAGCAAAGCGGGTTTTGAGACTTTGGGGGCGTTGCGGAGCGCTATTCTTCCAAACGAGGTGGCCGCCAAGATTGAAGCCGTTGCGGAGCAACTAAAGCTGCGTGAAGTTGCGGTAAAACAGGAGAAACAACAGGCAGAAGATGCCTTGAAAATTGCTCAAACGGAAGCCGTGACCAATGAAACCGAGCCAGTTTTAATGGAGCAAATCGCCATACTGGAGCTTGAAATGCAAGTATTCCAGCAATCTATTGGCGCTTTGAACCAGCAATTGAAAGACAATGATGCACGAAAACAGGAAGGCGAAACCATTTTGCAACAAATTGAAAATCAGCGAATTGAATACAATAAATGGGCGGCTGTGCATGATTTGATTGGCTCACATGATGGGGCCAAGTTCCGAAAGTTCGCACAAGGTCTGACCCTCCAAAAACTGGTGCAATTGGCCAACGTCCATCTCGGCAACCTCTACGGACGCTACGTGGTGACCAAACGGCCGGGCGAGGACCTTGAATTGGACATCGTGGACACCTATCAGGCCGACAATGTGCGCTCGATGATGACGCTTTCGGGTGGCGAGAGCTTCTTGGTGAGCTTAGCCTTGGCGCTGGGCCTCAGCGACCTTGCTGGTAGGAATGCCAATATCCGCTCCTTGTTCATTGATGAGGGCTTCGGCACTTTGGACGACCAGACCCTCGATTTTGCCATCAGCACCTTGGAAAATTTGCAGTCGCAGGGCAAAACAATTGGCATTATTTCGCACGTTAAAGAATTGAAGGAAAGGATACCTACGCAGGTTCGAGTGCTGAAAAAAGGCGGTGGAACCAGCGTGGTGGAGGTTTGTTTAAATTGAACTTGGCGAGCAATTGAAAATACAAATCATGCGAATTAGGGGTTCAATTTGCCCATTTCCGAAGGATTTACATCCCTCGCTAAAGAATTTCGTCCCTCCGGGACTTCGGTTTACAAAGCATAGTCCAGAAGGGACGAAATTCTTTAGCGAGGGATATGAATCCCTCGAAATGAGGCGCATAGTACCGAGATGCAATGGCGGATTCAACCCCTATTCGCATTATTCATTTTAAAACTTATGAAAACTTGACCATTTGAAACTCTGGGGATTGGCGAAAAGCAATGAGAAAGCATTGCCCCCGTTTTTCAAAACTACACATTGCACACTTAACCATTGGTAATGAACAAACTGACTATCTACCCAATTGCCATACTATTTTTACTCGTTTGGTCTGGCACGTCACAGGCACAATTCAATGTGAAAATCAATGTGCTTTCAGGGTCTTCCACCACTACCTGCACCGACCCTGTTGGCAGCCCAGACCCACAATGGGCAGTGAACATCAACAGCGCTGGATGGGTAACCTATCCCTCCAACGGCATCTGTTTCACCAATTTCCCAAATACACAATTCAATCAGAATTATGCTTGTCTGGCGGACATTCCCGCCACAATACCCGTTTGCTTTCGGGCTTTTGAGAACGACGCCAATATCCTCAATCCTTGTTCCCCGGTTTACAGTTGCCAAGCGGAGCTGTGCATCAATGTGCCAGTTCCACCAATGGGCACTGTGCCTTTCAACATCACCTTGCCAACGGGCGGTGCTTCTGAAGGTAGCGTAAGCATGAACATCGTGGCAAGCGGCGTGCCCGGTGGCGTGAACGATGCGCTTTGCAATGCAATCCCGTTGGGAATTCTCCAAACGAGCATCCCGGTCGGCTTCCCGGATACCAGCATTTTCAATAATTTCTGCGCCACCAACCTCAACGAACCCGACCCCGGCCCATTGGGTGGCGGTTGGTTCAACAACCAAGGCGTGTGGTTCACCTTTACCACCAGCGCCAATCCATCGGATGTGATTTTGATTGAAACCAATAGTGACCCCTCCAATTTCAACGACCCCGTCAACCTGCAAGTGGCCATTTTTGAAAGCAGCGACAATACCTGCGCTGGCAGTTTCAGCCTCGTCACGGAGAACTATGACCAGTCGAGTTTTGATGAAACGGTGGTATTCACTTGCCCAAAACCCAATACCACTTACTATGTGCTGGTAGATGGCGTTTTCTCAGGAACCAACAATTTAGAGGTACAAGGATGGTTTGGCCTCCAAGCGACGCAATTGGATGTGTTGGCTGCTTCCGAACTGCGATGTACCGCCGAGAACATCGGCACGGTTCCATTGGGCGGTTCAATTTCATCACCCTTGAGAACCAATGCCTGCTCGAACAATACGAATGCCACGGTTGCCTCGGCTTTTGGCGTTCAGAAAACGGTTTGGTTCACCTTTACCCCGCCACCAACAGGCCATGTTTTCCTGCAAGGAACCAGTTCGGCCATTGACCCCATCGCCTTGCAATTGGCCGTGTATTATTCCAATGTGAACGGCTGCACAGGCATGGTGGAAGTGGAAAGCCAATACACCGCTACCGAAAACGATGAATTGGTAGAACTGCATTGCCTCGACCCCAGTACCACCTATTTCGTGATGGTGGATGGTGCCTCTGCCGACTTGCAAACGGGCATTTTCACCCTGACATTGACGGATGCCGGAAACGAAACCCCAACTACTAGCCTCAATCCTGTTGTTTGTTTTGGCGATTCCTTTGCCGCAGGCGGCAATAATTACAATCAAACTGGCATTTACTTCGATACTTTGCAATTGGCGGGAGGTTGCGATAGCATCGTCATCACCAATCTAACGGTGCTACCGGAATTGCAGCCAAACCTCCAAATCGTGCAGCAAGGCGCTGGTGCTGGCAATACCATTGGCCAAGCTCAAGCCAGTGCTACAGGTGGCGCTGGGAATTATACTTACCTCTGGTCAAATGGACAGACCACCAACCTTGCCACTGGCTTGGTGGGCGGCAACAACTACTGCGTGACCATTACCGATGGAAACAACTGCCAAACCGACACTTGTTTCCTGATGCCGTTTTACGTGAATTTCGTGCCTTCGGCAACGGGCAGCAGCTTGGACTGTAATGGCGATTCGGATGGAACGATTGAGTTCTCTGCGCTGGGTGGCCAGCCTCCTTACCAATACGATTGGCAGGATGCCACCAACAGCTACAGCGGCACTGGCCTGATTCCAATAGACGGGCAGGTAATTAGCCTACCGGGTTTGCCTGCTGGGGTTTATTCCATCTACATTTCAGACCCCAATTTTGATACAACGGTAGTGGTGACCATCACCGAGCCTGCTCAATTACAAGCCTCTTTCAGCAATGTGACGAATGTATCGTGCTTCATGGAATGCGATGGCTTACTGACGCTCGATATCACAGGCGGCACAGAACCCTACCAAGCCGATTGGTCAAACGGGGCTTCCAGCTCCACCGTTGAGAACCTATGTGCTGGAGCCTATTCAGTCACCATAACCGATGTAAACGGTTGTAGCCTCGAAACGCAGCAAGTGGTTTCGCAGCCTTTTGAGTTTATTGCGACCGCAACACAGGTGCAAGACGTCTCTTGCTTTGAAGGTACAGAGGGCAAAGCCAATGTTACCGCCAATGAAAACCCAGCCTCCATCCTTTGGAGCAACGGCGAAACCACCAGTAATATCAATGATTTGGCGGGCGGCGAATATTTCGTAACGGTCACAAATGCATCGGGTTGCGTAGCAACTGCCAGCGTTGTGGTGGATGCGCCCAGCGAGCCTGTGGGTGTACTTATATATGAGTTGAACGGTATTGCTTGTCAAGGTGACAACTCCGGCGAACTGCAAGCTGTGGCCAGCGGCCCCGGCAGCAGCTTTACTTTTAACTGGAGCAATGGCGGCAGTTCTCCTACCAATATTGATTTGTTGGCCGGCACTTACACCGTCACTTTGGCCAACGAAAACGGCTGCACTGCCACAGCAAACGCCACACTGACCGAGCCTACTGAGATGCAGGCTATTTTCTCCACCAACGAACTGACTTGCCTCGACCCCTTCAATGCGGGCATCATTACGGTTGACAATATGACTGGGGGCAATCCACCCTATATTTACTCAGCCGATGGCATCAGTTTCAGTACATCAAATGTGTTGGCTGGTTATCCAGCAGGTGCTGCAACATTTTATGTGCAAGATGATGGTGGTTGTTTGCGAACCTTCCAAGCTAACATCCCCGGCCCTACGGAACTCTTGATTGACCTCGGCAATGACAAAGAAATCCAATTGGGCGATAGCATCAAACTACAAGTGACGACGAATCAAACTGGTTTGACCTATGCTTGGTCGCCCGCAGAGGGGCTAGGTTGCGTGGATTGTGCCGCACCCTTTGCAGCACCTGTCAAGACCACTACTTATTCGGTGATAGTGACGACCCCAGAAGGCTGCACCGCAATGGGCGATGTGATTGTCAATGTAAAAAACAGGCTGCACGTTTACTTCCCCAACGTATTCAGCCCAAATGGCGATGGCATCAACGACGAGTTCATGCCCTTCACAGGGCCTGCCGTCCAAACCATCAAAACTTTCCGGGTTTTTGACCGCCAAGGCAATGAGGTTTTTGCTGCGCAAAACATGCCCCAAAACCAAGTGGGTGCTGGCTGGAACGGCGATTTCCGGGACAAGCACATGCAGCCCGCAGTCTTTGTATGGGTAGCAGAAATTGAGTTTCTGGATGGAAGGGTAAGGGTTTATAAAGGGGATGTGACGCTGGTGCGGTAAATCCTAAGCTATTTTTCATAAAAACGAACGACCGAATGCAACAAACGGTCGTTCGTTTTGACCAAATGGTTGTTTATACATAAAACCAAATTGCGCCTGCCCAACCCCAGTCGAACAAGCGCAATCCAGCATCTAGTATCTAGAATCCAGTATCAAGCCCAGCAATTAAAGCTGTTCCTTGAACCATGTAATAAAGTCACCAATGGCCTTCGCACCGAGGTCGCCTTCGCCTTGTTTGCGCACACCAACAGCATTGGCTTCGGCCTCCTTCTCGCCAACGATGAGCATGAACGGCACTTTGCTCACCTCTGCATCCCGAATTTTACGGCCAATGCTTTCCGTGCGGTCATCAATGCGGCCACGGATGTCGTGCTGGGCCAATTGAGCCTGTACTTCCTTGGCGTAATCGTTGTATTTGTCGCTGATAGGCAATAGCAGGTACTGCTCCGGTGCAAGCCACAGCGGGAATTTACCAGCGCAATGCTCTGTCAACACGCCGATGAAGCGTTCCATCGAGCCAAAAGGCGCCCGGTGAATCATCACGGGACGGTGAGGTGCGTTGTCGGGGCCGATGTACTCCAACTTGAAGCGCTCCGGCAGGTTATAGTCAACCTGAATAGTACCCAATTGCCAAGAGCGGCCAAGGGCATCCTTCACCATAAAGTCGAGCTTGGGGCCGTAGAAGGCGGCTTCGCCCAATTCGGTAACGGTGCTCAGACCAGCCTCGGCGGCAGCTTCCACGATGGCACGTTCGGCCTTTTCCCAGTTCTCGTCGGAGCCGATGTACTTGTCCTTGTTCTCTGGGTCACGCAGCGAAATCTGGGCGGTATAGTTCTCGAAGCCCAGCTTTTTCAGCACCATCAGCGTCAATTCGATGACGCCGTGGAACTCCGCCTTCACCTGGTCGGGTGTGCAGAACAAGTGGGCGTCGTCTTGCGTGAAGCCCCGTACCCGAGTGAGGCCGTGCAATTCACCGCTCATTTCATAGCGATAGACCGTGCCGAACTCGGCAATGCGGACGGGCAACTCCTTGTAGCTGCGTGGCTTGTGGCCAAAGATTTCGCAGTGGTGCGGGCAGTTCATCGGTTTCAGCAAAAACTCCTCGCCCTCCCGTGGCGTGTGGATGGGCTGGAAACTGTCTTTGCCGTATTTTTCGTAGTGGCCAGAGGTCACGTACAAGTCTTTTTTGCCGATATGCGGCGTGATGACGGGCTGGTAGCCACGCTTCATTTGCTCGTCTTTCAGGAAGTTTTCGAGGCGGCTGCGCAGGGCCGTGCCTTTGGGCAACCAGATGGGCAAACCAGCGCCCACTTTCTCCGAAAACATGAAGAGTTCCAGCTCTTCGCCGAGTTTGCGGTGGTCACGCTTTTTGGCTTCTTCGAGCATTTCGAGGTACTCGGTCAGCTCTTTTTGCTTCTGGAAAGTGATGCCATAAATCCGGGTCAACTGGTTGCGTTGGTCATCGCCACGCCAGTAGGCCCCACCGATTTTCAGCAGCTTGACCGCCTTGATTTTACCTGTGTCGGGGATGTGCGGCCCACGGCAGAGGTCGGTAAAATTGCCTTGGTGGTAGAAGGTAATTTTGCCATCTTCCAGTTCTTCCAGCAATTCGAGTTTGTACTCGTCGCCTTTTTCCTTGAAGAAAGCGATGGCCTCCTCCTTGCCGATTTCTTGGCGACGGTACTCGTTGCCTTGTCGGGCAAGCTCCATGATTTTATCCTCGATTTTCTTGAAATCTTCGCTCGAAATCTGGCGGCCACCGGGGTCCACATCGTAATAGAAGCCGTTCTCCAGCGCTGGGCCGATGCCGAATTTGATGCCGGGATACAGCGCTTCGAGGGCCTCGGCCATAAGGTGGGCGGAGGAGTGCCAGAAGGTGTTTTTGCCCTCTTTGGAATCCCAGGTCAGGAGTTGGAGCGATGCGTCATCTTTGATGGGGCGGCTGGCATCCCAGACTTCGCCGTTGACTTTGGCGGCGAGTACGTTCCTCGCCAAGCCTTCGCTGATGGACTTTGCGACATCCATTGCGGAAGCACCTTTTTCGTATTGACGGACGCTGCCGTCGGGTAACGTGATGTTTATCATGGTGAAAATTATTGCAATTGTAAAATACTTGGGCTTGGGAATTCTTACGACCAAGCAGCGCCAAAAGTTCAGTCACTGCCATTGGTTTTTTCAGGGGCGGCAAAATTAGCTTTTTTATGAATTTGGTTTGAATACAAAAGTCAGTGGTTTATTCATCTAAACAATCAATCAGGGCTTACGCAGAATAAGCCAGCATCTTCGATAACCCTATTCTGCGAATTAGTGCCTTGCTTCCCCACTATTTTTGAACCGAACACTCACCCTATTTAGAGACAGCACCTGCACTAAGAACATCCAAATTCCCCCTGTTAC
>JADLHE010000620.1 GCA_020848965.1 Saprospiraceae bacterium | reverse complement strand
GCCAGCACCAATGCTGGCATTTACTTGAATTTAAGGCCAAGGATTCCCGATGAAACACTGCTTGCCACTCTTTTTTTTCCTGCCTTGTCTTGCGTTTGCGCAAGTAAAAACCTACGTTTCCATCAACCCCGTTTATATCCGAAACGTGGACGCCGCCGATGAGTTTTACGAAGATAGCCTTTACCGGGACGCCATTCCGTTTTACTTGGCGGCGCTGAGCATCACGGAGGAAGCCTACCGCACCAAGTTCCGATTGGCCAACTGCTATTTGCGAACAAGGGAGTTTGCCAGTGCCAATGCTTGGCTTTTAAAATGCGCACAGCAACACCCAAAAGATTGTTGTGTGCATGTGCTGGACGAGGCATCCGATTTGTACAAATACCGCCCCTTACTGGATTGGTGGCCGCTGCAAACCACTTGCCGGAAAGCCTTGCCCAAGTTCGATTCGCAATTGAAAAAACAGCTTACCGAAATCCAGCATTTCGACCAGTTCATTCGCACCGAGCACCGACTGCCGAATGAGGCCGATTGCGCTGGCAACCCTTACTACTGGCCGGGCATGAGCTTCCGGCAGGTGGACAGCGTGAACGAGGTGCGGGTGGCGGCCATCATAGCGCAGTTAGGCGACTACCCCGGCCCGGAGATGGTAGGCGACCAGCGGCATACGGTTTGGCTGGTCATCCAACATGCGCCGCTTGCGTTTCAGGAGCAGTATTTTTCCTTAGTGGAAAAAGCAACCGACGAAGGTAAAATCGGGCTTGGCGATTGGGCGCTCCTCGTTGACCGGATGAACAAAAACCGAGGAGTCAAACAGATTTACGGCTCACAAATGTGTTTGAAGGAAGACGGCGTTACCTATGAAATCTGTCCGCTTGAAGACCCGCATCACGTCAACGAGCGCCGGGCGGCAGTGGGGCTGGTGCCCATCGAGCAGTACATCGAGCACTGGGGCATCAAGTTCGAGCCGGAGAAGATGGAGTAAGCACGGGCCACAATTGTTGCCCAGCCTACATTTTTGATAAAACCTTGCAGATCAAAGCTGTGGTTCTTCATTAAGCCTGTTCGTTTTCCAAACTTTTCAATAGCATTGCCCCAAAATCACATGCCATGAAAATGAAGACCATCTACCTCGCCATCACCTGCCTCGCCCTCACGGGCTTAGGTTTCCTTTTTTTCCAAAACAACAAAGCAAAGAACCGCTTGCCTGCGCCTACCAACGGCACGGCCTACCGCACCGGCCAAGAAGAGGGCGAAGACGGCCAAGCCCGCCGGGAGGCTTGGATTGAGATGCTGCACAAGGCCGCACCAGGCACCGACTGGCGGGCCATTGACCGCCAAAACCTGCGGGTGCTGCAAGACCTAAAGGCGAGCCTCGGCAATGGCGGCGACCGTGCAATCGAGTTCTTTGCCGATAGCACCGTGATGGGCGAATGGACCGAGCGGGGCAGCGACAACCAAGCGGGCAACCTGCGCACGGTGGACTACCATGCGCCGAGCGACCAAATTTACGCGATATCGGAAGGCGGCTCGGTATGGCGGGGCGGCACCGACAATGAAGGCTGGCAGGTGCTCAACGACGACCGCCGCTTCAATCCCCGATTGATTAAGGCGCAGTCCATGGCCAGTGGCGGCGTGCGCATCCTTGCCCCAGAGGGCAAAATCCTTTTCTATTCCGACGACGAGGGCCTCAACTGGCAGCAGTCACAATTCTCGCCCGATTTCTACGACGGCTGGGGTTCTCCCCGTCAATTGGTGGCCTTGGCCAGCGAACCCAATACGCTTTATTACCTCGTGGAAACCTGGGACAACGTGCCTTGGGAGCCTCGCATCTGGCTCTACCGCTCCACCGACAACGGCAGTAATTTCACCCGCATCAAAGCCTTCGACCACGGCGAAACCAGCAGAATTAGCTTGTGGCAGCCGCTTGGCTCCGACCAAATCTTCTTGCTCGATAGAAACTCGGCAATGTACCGGGTTGAAGCCGATTCGGTGCCTTTGCAGGCAACGGTGACGGGCCTCCCCGCCGATACGGAGCTGCGCCTCACGGGCAGCCTCGACGCCAACAGCCTCCCCGTTTTTTATGCGCTGTCGAGCAGTGCCGATGTTTACCGCTCGAACGACGGCGGACAGAACTGGGCCTTGCAGGGCAGTTCGCCCAGTCAGGCTTGGGAAGTGGGCATGATTTGCTCGCCCTTCAACCCCGACCACCTCATCCTTGGCGAAGTGAATTGCCAGGAGAGCAAGGACGGCGGCGCAACTTGGAACTTCGTGAACGAGTGGTGGGAATACTACGGCGACATCAACACGCTGCACGCCGACATCATGGACTTGAAGGCGTTCCGCAAAACAGATGGCACGCCGTTCCTGCTCATTGCCAACCACGGCGGCCTCCACATCAGTTACGACGAAATGGAAACCACGCAAAATATCGGCCTTTCGGGCCTGGGCATCGGGCAGTATTACGATGTGTTGACCAATCCGGCTTATCCCAATTATATCTACCTCGGTTCGCAGGACCAAGGCTGGCAATGGACGAACGAGGCCGACCAGTCCGGCCCCAGCTATTTCAAGCAGCAGCTCAGCGGCGACTATGGCATGATGCAACTCAGCAATAATTACCAAAGCATTTGGGTGCAATACCCCGGCGGCGATTTCAGTTTCTACGCCGATGCACTCGGCCTTTTCAGTGCTTGGGGCGATTCCAACTGGAACCTGCCCGAAGGCGACGTGCCCGCACTGGACTGGATAGTGCCGACGGCACCAACGGCCTACGCCAACGGCAATTCCATTTTCGTTGCCGGCGGCAATATCAACGAAGGCCAACCCGGCTCGCACCTCATCACGCTCTCGGCCAGCAGCAGCCCGCCCTTTGGCATCACTGCCGACCAGTTTAATTTCGATTTCCTCGCCAATTCCAATACCGGCAACGGCCATATTTCGGCCATTCGGCAATCGGAACTCGACCCGGATAGGCTCTTCGTGAGCACCGACGACGGCACTTTCTTCCGCAGCTTGGACGCAGGTTCCACTTGGGAAAAATCGCAGGGGTTCACCGGGCCGCCCGTGGATTGGATTTACACGGCCTGCATCCTCGCCTCCAAGAAAAACCCCGATTTGGTCTGGATTTCCGGTAGCGGCTACTCCAACCAAGCGGTTTTCAAATCGGAAAACGGCGGCCAGACCTTTTCGCCCATGACCATCGGCTTGCCGCACACGCTCGTACAGGAAATCGTGGCAAACCCCGACGAGTCGCTGATTTTTGCGGCCACCGCCGTTGGGCCTTATGTTTTTGTGGTGGAAAAAAACAGGTGGTTCCCGCTCATTGGCGCACAGACGCCGCTGCAATGGTACACCTGCGTGGAGTACGTGGATTTTCCGGAAGGAACGGATGATATTGTGCGCTTCGGCTCTTATGGTCGGGGTGTTTGGGACTTTAAAATCTCCGAGCCGCCGCCTTCGGCAACAAGCGATGCAAGCAACGGTTTTATGGTAAATATTTACCCGAACCCCGCCACAAAAGGTGCTGTATTGCGGGCCGCAATCAACGCACCCACCGCCGCCGATTTTGAATTATTGGATTTAAACGGTCGGGTGGTTGCTGCGCAAAAAGGATTGCAAAATCAATCAGACCTTGCGCTGGGCACATTGCCGAGTGGGGTGTATGCCTATCGTTTTTCAAAAAATGGAAGACAGTTGAAAGGCGGAAAATTGGTGGTGCAGTAAAGGCGGGGCTTCATAAAAGTGGAAACGGAAATCCTTGCATCGCAAAATTTCCGTTTCCACTTTTCCAGAGTTAAGCGGTAAGCTAAAAACTTGCTCAGCAGCCGTCCATTCTAGCCACCGTCCACACATACACGACGCCATCGGATTCCAAAAAATCCAGTTCTATATGGTCGGAGCGCATGAAAAAGCTGAGGGAAAACTCCGACCAGCGCCCGTAAACGCCATCTTGCGCACCGAGCATTTCATAAGCTGACCTCTGTGCGTTCAAAGTGCTTCTCACGTCTGTGTCATCAGCGTCCACAAACTTCCAGGTCAGGCCATTGTCCTTTGAAAATACCGTTTCTTTGGAGCCGCTCATAGCTATCAAATTATCGCCAACGGGGAACAGCTTGGAAAGATAGATGTCATCCACGACGGGTTCCCAGGTTTTGCCTTGGTCTTTGGAAATGGAGACGCCGTGGCCAGTGGCCGCCAAAACATTTGGGCCCATCTGAACGAGTTTGCTCATTTGAAGCGGCGTGTCCAGCTTTTGCCAAGCATAGCTTGAGGCCTCCGTCAGGGCATACATATAACCTTGGAAGCCAGCCCAGATTTCGTTGTTCACTTTGTAAAGGCCGTAGATGTCATCTCCCACTTCGCCGGGCGTTTTGCAGAGCAATTGCCAGCTTTTGCCCTCATCGAATGTGGCGAACAGGCCCAGTTTTTTGACGGAGACGTAAACGTTTTCGCCGTCCACCAGTACGGCCTTTATCTCTTTGCTGGGCAATTTTTCCGTGCTAAATGGTTGCCAGCTTTTACGTGCCGTGTCACTGACAAAAAGGCCCTGTTTTGCGGTGGCAATGAGCAAACGCTCGCCTTTTTCGACCATTTTTAGGATTTCCAGACCCGCTGGAAGCCCATCGTCGGAGGTGTGCCAGGTGCTGCCGCCGTCGGTAGTGTTACAAACGGTGCACTTGGAAACCAGTTTGGAAACCGTATCGCCCATCGCCGCATTTACTGTGGGAACGGGGGCGTTCGAGTCGTTGAGGCAGCCCGTAAACAGCAGCAGGCAAACAGGCAGAATTTTGTGGAACATGGTGGTGATTTTTTTTATAAATAATTGAATGAGACAAAACTATACCCCGTTTCCCCTAAAGGCGTAAAATGCCCGTAAAATAGTGTAAACGAAATGTAAAACCCTGTTTTTCAAGCATTTAAAGCTTATTTTTGAGCCATGAAAAATCGCCTGTTCAAGATTGCATTGCCGCTGCTCGTGCTGTTTGCCACTGGTTTGGCCATACAGGGCATGAGTACCAAGCAACCCGAGAGCGAAGAAGCCAAACAGCAATTTTCACAGAAAGTGAACCTTGCGATGCGCCAAGCCGCCGACCGCCTGCTCGACCAAGCCGGGGATTCCACCCATACCATCCCGCCCGTTATGGAAAAAATGAGCGGGGAATTCGAATTGCACCTGGAAAACGACCTCAACTACGAAGAACTGCCCCGTTTTTTGGAGGCGGCGCTAGCGCAATTTGGCATCAAAGACCCATACTACGTGAGCATTTATGGCTGCCTCGATAACCTGCTCATGCTAGGCTACGCCAAAGAATCGCTCAAAAATGGCCAACCCGCCTGCTCCGGGCGGGCAAGGGCGGGCAACTGCTACAACCTCTCCGTCACCTTTCCTTACCGAGCTAAAAACACTCCCAACAACGGCCATTTATGGTGGGCGACCGGGCTGCTGGCTTTGGCCGCCCTGCTGTCGCTGTTCATTTATAAAAAACAGAAAAACAAGGACTTAGAGGTGGTTGCTCCGCAAAAACAGGAGCTGGAGAACCCCAACCTGTTGCGCTTCGGCCAAACGGAATTTGACCCCACCAATCTGTCCATTTTGGTAGCTGACGAGCGGCAATCGCTCACCTTTCGGGAGGCGAAGCTGCTCCAGTTTTTTGCGGAGCGCCCGAATCAAGTCTTGGAAAGGGATGTCATACTGGCCGCCGTTTGGGAAGACGAAGGCATCATCGTGGGGCGCAGCTTGGACGTATTTGTTTCCCGCTTGCGCAAAATCCTGCAAAAAGATACCGCCTTGAAAATAGCCAACGTCCACGGGGTCGGGTATCGGTTGGAAGTGGCGTGAGCGGTTACGCTGGCTTCAGCACCAATTCTACCAAGTAGGAAACGCCGACATTTCCCACTATTTTGAAGCCCCGCCGCTCGAACATTTTCAGCATCACTTCATTGTTGGCAAGCGCCTCGGCATGGATGCGATGCAGGCCCCGCTCTTTGGCGATGGCCAAAATAAAATCCATGAGTTGGCCGCCGAGGCCCTGCCCATGCCACGGGTCGGCCACGATGATGGCAAACTCGGCGCTGTCGTCGGTATAATCGTTGACGAGGCGCACCACGCCCGCCATCATTTTGCAGCCCTGCTCCTCCACTTCTGCCACAATGGCCAGTTCCCGGTCGTAGTCAATATGGGTAAAACGGACGAGGAACTTGTGGCTCATCTTGGGCACATAGCCGAAAAAGCGGAAGTAAATACTCTCCCTCGACAGCTTTTCGAACATCTCGGCCTCCAACGGCTCGTCTTCTGGGCGGATGGGGCGGAAGCGCACTTTTTCGCCGTTTTTCATCAAAACATCTTGGGTGTACTGGCCGGGATAGGGCGAAATCACGAGGTGGTCGTAGGTGAAATGCCCCTGTTTCACGGGCAGTTTTTCCAGTACAATATGCGAGTCGAGCACCATACCGCCCTCTGCGTCCACCACGTAGGGGTTGATGTCAATTTCCTTTATTTCGGGGAAATCCATGACGAGGTAGGCGAACTTGATGAGCAAAAACTGGAGGTCTTGCAGGTTCACCCCTGTTCGGCCCCGGTAGCCTTGCAGCAGTTTATAGACCTTGGTGCGCTCAATCATGCGACGGGCCAGCGCCATGTTCAGCGGGGGCAAGCCGAGATGGATGTCCTGAAAAACCTCCACAGCCGTGCCGCCCAAGCCAAAGGCGATGACCGGGCCGAAGACCAAGTCTTTTTTCGCCCCAACTAGCAGTTCGAACTCTTTTTTTACCATTTTTTCCACCAAAACCCCATCAATACGGGCATCGGGGCGGTGGTGGCGGGCATTGCTCAGCAATAATTCAAATGCCCCTCGTACCTCCAAAACCGAGCTGATATTGAGCAGCACGCCGCCCACGTCCACCTTGTGGCCAATGTCCGGGCTGTCAATCTTCATGGCCACGGGAAAGCCCAGCGTTTGCGCAGCAACGACGGCCTCCTCCACTGTTTTGGCCACCCTGTTTTGCGTCACAGGGATGTCGTAGCAAGCCAACAGGCGTTTGCCCTCTGGCTCCGTGAGTGTGAGCCTGCCTGAATTCAAGGCTTTTTGGATAATGGCCGCCGCCTCATCTTTTTTCGGCAAAAAAGCCTCTGGCGTGGTGGGCGGCGTTTCATACAGCAGTTCCAAATTGCTGCCGTAGCGCCACATGCGCAGGAAGGCCAGCACGGCCTCTTCGGGGTAGCGATAATTGGGGATGCCGCCCTGTTCGAGGATGGCCCGGCCCGTGGCCACGTCCACCTCGCCCATCCAGCAGGCCAATACGGTTTTGTGCGTGCCTTTGGCATGTGCGACTACTTGCTGCGCAATATCCGCCTCATTGATGACCGCTTGCGAGGCCGTGATGGTCAAAACGCCGTCCACGTTCGGGTCTTTCAAAATCAGTTCCAAGGCCCGGCCATAGCTTGCCGCCGGGGTGTCGCCGAGCACGTCCACGGGGTCGCCGTGGCTCCAATGCGGGGGCAGGAAGCTGTTCAGCGCCTTCATGGTTTCCGGCGAAAAACGGGCGAGTTGGCCCTCGTTTTTCATCAAAAAATCGGTGGCCAACACAGCGGGGCCGCCCGCATTCGTGAGGATGGCGAGGCGGTTGCCAGCGGGCCGGGGCTGCATGGCAAGGGCGTGCGCCACGTTGAAGAGCTGCGAAATCGTCTGCACCCGTATGATGCCCGCCCGGCGGAAGGCAGCGTCGTAAGCGGCGTCGTTGCCCGCAAGGGAGCCGGTATGGGAAAGCGTGGCCTGTGCACCTTCGTCGCTTTGCCCCGATTTCAGGATGATGATGGGTTTTTGTCGTGAAAACGCACGGGCGGCGCTCATGAACTTGCGTGGTTCGGCGAGGCTTTCCATGTAAATGAGGATGCAAGAGGTGTTGGGGTCGGCCCCAAAATAATCTATCAGGTCGTGGTAGCCCACGTCCGCCATTTCACCGATGGAAACAAAATGGCTGAAGCCAACGCTTTGGTTTACCGACCAATCGAGGATGGCCGTGCAGAGGGCGCCGCTTTGCGAAATGAAGGCGATTTTGCCGGGCAGGGCCATGCGGCTGGCGAAGCTGGCGTTCAGGCCCAGCGTTGGGGCGATGACGCCGAGGCAGTTCGGCCCGATGATTCGGACGCCGTGCAGCCGCCCCAGCCGCTTGATTTCCTCATACATCCGCTTGCCCTCAGCGCCCGATTCCCGAAAGCCCGCCGAGATGATGATGGCTCCGCCAATGCCCGCTTCGCCGCATTCTTTGATGACGGAAGCCACTGCCTTTGCCGGAACGGCAATGACTGCGAGGTCAACCGTGCCGGGGATTTTCTTTACCGAAGGATAGCTCTTCTTGCCCCGCACGGTCTTGTGCCCGGGGTTGACGGGATAGAGTTTGCCCTTGAAGCCGCCTTGCAGCAGGTTGTCGAAGATGGCATAGCCTACCGTGCCGACCTTGTCGGAAGCCCCGACGGCAGCGACGGATTGTGGGCGGAATATTTTGTCTAAAGGAAACATAATTAAACGGTAGTCGGCGGTCGGTAGTTGGTGGTCGGTGGTCAGCATTAACACCGAACTACCGTCAACCGACCACCGTACAACCGTTTTTACCAAAACTTCCACCAATGCCGCAAATTCCCCATGAGGGTATGGCTACGCAGCTCGTACTCTTCCCAAATGGAGCGGGACGAACTGGTTTCCTTGCGGTCAAAGGGCATGGGGTCGCCATTGACGCCTGCCATGAAATTATAGACGCATTGCGGCAGCACCGCCACATTGTAACCACCTTCGAGGGTGGCGAAGATGTTCGGGGAGCGCTCCCGCAGCAGTCGGCCTATTTTATAAAAACTGCTTTCCGTGGCACGGAGCTGCAGCAGCAGGTCGTATTGGTGCGCATCAAAACCAGCGGAAACGGCCACGACGTCGGGCTTGAACTGTTCCAATATTTGCGTGCATGTATTGACGGCATCCATGAAAATATCGTCGCCACTTTCGGCGGGCAGCGGCAGGTTGATGGTGTAGCCACGGCCGTTCCCCGTCCCGATTTCGTTCACATAGCCATGCCCCGGAAAGGCCGGGTACTGATGGATGGAACAATAGAGCACTTGGTCGCTCTCCTCGAAAATATGCGAAGTGCCATCGCCGAGGTGGCCATCGAAGTCGAAAATGAAAACCCGTTTGCCTTGGTCGGCGAGGCGTTGCGCTGCAATGGCCACGTTGTTGAACAAGCAAAACCCTGTTGCCCGGTGCGGGTCAGCGTGGTGCCCAGGCGGGCGCACGAGGGCGAAATCGCCCTGTTCGCTGGCCAGCACCGTAGCACCTACTGCCCGCACGGCAGCTTCGTAACTGTGCGGGGAGGTCATCGTGTCGGGGTCGAGGTGGGCACTGCTTTCGCAAGCTGCCCTTACCCGCTCGATGTGGTGGGCGTTGTGTACGAGCGGCGGCCATTGCGAGCCGTCCGGCACTTCAGTGATGGGCAAATCCTCGAAAACTTCCAGCCTTTTGATGTTCTCGGGGTGCAGGCCCGTGTCGTGCTGGAGGACTATTGGATTGTAAATAAGCTTCATTTCGATGCGGAGGTTTTTTTGCAAAAAAACCGAGTACAAGGGGTAAGGTAGGTGATAAAAATCAATGGCAGGGCTGTTTTGATGTGTTTCCTAAAACAAAAAAGCCCGCAAAAGCTGCTTCCAGCTTTCACGGGCACATCTATATCCAGTTGTTGTATTCCTTTGAAGTGGGTTTTTATTCCACGTTAATTATCGCATCAGGGTCACATCGCCTTCCAGCACCCGCACGGAGCCGTCAATGAACTGCACTTCGGCAAACCAGACGTAAACCGCAGGATTCATGGGCTGCCCGTCCAGTTGGCCGTTCCAGCCACGGGCCGGGTCTTTCGGGTCAAAGTCCATGTACTCATAGACCTTTTCACCCCAGCGGTCGAAGACGAGGAAGGACTTGATGCGCTCCACGGTCGGGCCGCTGTAAATCATGAAGCGGTCGTTGTTGCCATCTCCGTTCGGGGAGAAGGCCGTTGGTACGTAAACTCCGGCCTCGTCAATGTCCACATACACCGTCAAAGAGTCGGTGGCTAGGCATTGGCCCTTGTGAAGCGTCACCACGAAATTGGTTTGCTCCAATGGCGTGGCCACTGGGTCGAGGCAATCGGTGCAGCTCAGGTAAGTTCCCCCTGTCCAAACAATGGAGTCAAGTTCGCTTTCCGTAAGGCTGCTGATGGCGGTCAAGGTGATGGATTCGCCGTATTTCACGACCGATTGCCCAACGATATTGGCTGTCAGGTCAACGTCAACCACGCCAGCTTCTTTCACCGTGAAGTCAATGCTACCAGTGCAGCCCTCGGCATCCAAAACGGTCAGTTTATAATCCCCGGCTTCGAGGTAGCCGAAAACGTTCTCCGCCACGAATGGCTCGTCGTTGAGCGAATACAAATAAGGTTCGGAGCCGCCCGTGACGCTGTTGACGGTCATGTTGGCATCCTTGCCATTGAAGCCGCAATGGATGGGCACGATGTCCACCGTTGGCTTAGGCATGCTTTGCGTGGAAACCACCAGTACATCGTCCGTGTCGGAGCAGCCGAGCAGTGAATTGGTGACGGTGAGGGTAAACAAGCCCTCTTGGTCAACCTCTGTCGTGCGGGTAGTCGCTACGCCGGGGAAGGCCCCCGTAGCTGCCGACCACAGATAGGTGATATTGTTGCTCGAAGTGGTCAACGGGCCACCAAGTTTTGCTATCCGGTCGCTCTCCCAGCAGGTGAGCAGGCGGTCGGGGCCAGCATCGGCTGTTGGCGGAGCCACAATCGAAACCACGCCCTTGCCTTGGTACGTGCAATTGGCCAATTGATAGGTACAGGTTACTTCATGCAAGCCTGCGCCTGCCACGGTTGGGTCGAAAATGCCTTGCGCAGCATCCACCACGCCAACGCCGCTCCAGGTGCGGGTACCGTTCCCGATGCCTGTGCCATCAATGTCGGCGACCAATTGGATGGTGCCCAAGCCTTGGGTCAAGCACATAGGGCTTACGGGCTGAACCGTCACACTGAGCGCAGGACAAGGCAGTGACGAGCATTCGAGCGTATCCACCGGAAGTGGGCAAGAGGTCGTCCCGTTCACCGTCAATTGGATGCTGACGGGCTGTTCTGGGTCGAGGCCCGAGAACACATAAGTCGTATCGGAAGTCTGCAAACCGCCCGTACCGATGGCCGTGTAGCCCGTTGCATTGGGCACGGTGTTCCAAGTGAACACAACGCCGTCGGTTGTTGCGGAGCAAGTGATGGTTGGCTGCGCCAATTGGTCGTCCACTTGTATGTTTTGGGTGAAAACAGCGGAAGAACAACTGCCGTCCACCACACTGAGGCTGACTGTTTTGTTGCCGGAAGTACCCCAAGTCACTTGATGAGGGCCTACGCCCGTGCCGGGAGTGGCCACGCCACCGCCGAAGTCCCAGGTATAGACCGCAGTTGGGCTGAACACCCCATTAAACTGAACGGTGGCAGCTTCGGAAAGGCAGATTGCCGATGTTAAACTGAAGTCGGAAGTTGGCTGCTGATAAACGCCTACCGTGATGGCATCGGTGAAGGTGCAGGCATCCTGCACAAAAGTATAGGTCAATGTGTGCAACCCAAACCCAGCAGAAGATGGGTTGAAAGTGCCAGTGTTGCCGTTGATAACGCCGGGGCCGCTCCATGTGCCAACGCCCGTGCCATTGTCGCCCGTGACGGTTGCCTGTAACTGAATGGGCGCTGAGGTGCCGAGGCAAATATCGGCCAGCGGCGCTGCGTCCACAGTGATGCTTGGGCAAGGCAGGGCATTGCAGCAAAGCTGCGCTGTTGCACCCGGACAGGTGCTGCCCGCCTCCGCCGTCACAGTTGCGCAAACTTGTTCCTGTGGCTGTAGGCCAGTGAATAGCCAAGTTGTAGGGCCAGTTTGCGTACCAGTTTGCCCGGTTGAAGTTGTTAAAGTATAGCCTGTAGCGCCGGGCACGCTTGGCCATGTAAATTCAATAGAAGTTGTTGTTGCGTTGTTGCAGGTTGGTTGTGGGGCGGGCACGGGCGGGGTCACGTTCACCATTTTTGCATAGATGGGCGACATGCAGCCTTGTGCATTTTCCACTGTCAGGGTGATGAACTTCTGGCCGGGTGTGCTCCAGTTTACCGTGTGCGGCCCTGCGCCAGTACCGGGCATTGCCACGCCACCGTCGAAGTCCCAAGTATAAATTAGTCCCGGTTGCGCAGCACCCACCAAGCTCACTGTTGCTGGGCTGCCTTGGCAAAGCGCAGCAGGAGCAGTGAAATCGCCAGTTGGTGTGTCGAACACATTGACAACCATGTCTTTGGTATAGCTACATGGGCCATCCGTGTAAATGGCGGTCACGGCATGCGTGCCAGCGCCTGTTATTTGCGGGTTGAAATAACCGTTGGAAACCCCAGTGCCGACAAAATCGAAAGTGCCAGTTTGCATAGCACCAGTAACGTGTGCCTGTAGCAGTACGGGCAAGCTGGTGGCGTCCAAGCAAATATCGGCCACGGGGTCAATGGTAATGGTTAGTGGCGGACAGTCTTGGGCCGTACAAGTGGTGGTGGCCACCTGGTTGCCGCAGGAATTGACGCCGATGGCCGTCACCGTAAACATTACCTGTTCGCCGGGGGCTAAGCCCGTTACTTCATACGAAGTGGGTGTTAGCATCGTGGCAGTGTGACCTGTTCCAGCATTCACGGTATAACCTGCTGCACCTGTAACCACTGGCCAGCTTACGACCACGCTATTGGTAGTGGAGGTACAGGTCAAGGTCAATGGTGGAAGCGGTTCTTCCACGACCACAGTAGCGGATGCGG
Source organism: Saprospiraceae bacterium (assembly GCA_020848965.1). Classification (GTDB taxonomy): domain Bacteria; phylum Bacteroidota; class Bacteroidia; order Chitinophagales; family Saprospiraceae; genus UBA6168. The sequence continues at coordinate 8,476 of JADLHE010000620.1, read as the reverse complement.
GTGCCGATGGGCAACCCGAACCATCGTCCACGATGACGCTGACGGTCTTCGTACCAGAGGTTCCCCAAGTGACATTTTGTGGCCCAGCACCAGTGCCGGGGGCGCCAAAGCCGCCGCCAAAATCCCAAGTGAAGTTCATGCCAGCGGAAGGCGCAGTAAACGTAACGGTGGAGCCGCTGCCTACCCGACATACCGGAGTCGTGGCGGAGATGCTGGCAGTTGGCGTTTGGAAAACTTCTATGACAGTGGAGTTCGTGGCTGGGCAGCCATTCTCCGAATAAGTGACGTTGATGGTGTTGGCACCTAGGCTGGCTAAGCTTGGGTTGAAAGTACCCAATGCTGCGTTGGTGATACCGGGGCCGGAGTAATTAAAGGTGCCATTGCCCGTTCCACCTGTCACGGTGGACTGAAGGTTGAAGGGCATGGTGTTGGCGTCCCGGCAGATTTTTGCAACGGGATTGATGGCTACCGCCAAATTGGGTGGGCAGCTCTGCGCTGTGCAGGTTTGTGTGGCGCTGCTATTGCCGCAGGCCGTAGGGCCATTCGCCGTCACGGTCAAGCTCACCTGCTGTCCCGGTGTCAGGCCCGTCACTTGGTAAGAAGTTGGGCTAATCTGCGTGCCGGGTACGCTGGAATTTACGGTGAAACTCGTGCTGTTCGGCACGGCGCTCCAAGTAAAAGTGACGCTGCTTGTCGTGGAACTGCAATTGATGACTGGCTGCGCCAACGGTGCATCCACCACAACGGTTTGCGTAGCAAGGGTAGAAGGGCAGCCATTTTCGGTCACAGTCAAGGTGATGGTTTTGGTGCCTGATGTTGTATAGGTGACTGTATGTGGTCCAGCGCCAGTGCCGGGCGTTGCGGTACCGCCGCCAAAGTTCCAATTGTAGGTTGCACCAGTACCTGCCGAGCCTGTGTAGGTAACGGTCGTGCTAGCACTCAAGCAAATGGGCGATGTGACTGAAAAAGTTGCCGTAGGCACTGGGTTTACGGTGACTACAATCGGCAATTCGTCCGTACAGCTGCCGATTGTGGCTTTTGCATAATACGTGGTCGTTGCCGAAGGCGAAACCACCAAATTCGATAGCTGATTGCCAGCAGAGGCTGGTGTGCCACTATGGAAAGTGATGCTGGCGCCCGTATTGTTGGCGTCTTGGATGCTTAGGCTCCCCAGATTGAAGGTTTGGCCTTGGCAGATGCTCGGCGCAGCTCCTGACAATGCTAAATCAGGCTGAACGGTGTTGTTGACAATCGTCGCCGAAGCCGTTGAAGTACAGGCTGGCGTAACGGCATTGTCGCTAACGGTCACCGTATAAGTGCCCGCAGTGCTGACGCTAATATTGGCCGATGTGCTGTTGAAGCCGCCCGGCCCCGACCATGCGTAGGTCAGTGTGCCCGGCCCCGAAGTTGCCGCCGAAAGGTTCACCGAACTAACCGTGCAGGACAATGCTGGCGGGCTGGCTGGCGTAATGGTCGCCACGGGCGAATGCACGACGAAGGTGAGATGCACCGTGCTATCGCAACCCTGCCAGTTTTGCAAGTGGACATAAGTCTCGTAGGGCGGGCTGGCAGGTGCGCAGTAAGATTGGCTACCCACCGTCACACAGCCTCCCGTGCAGACATTCCTTGTGATGTCCACCGTATCGGGCTGCACCACGGTCAGGTCCAGGTAAATGGTGCTGTCGCAACCGTTTACGGAGTTCAGCACAACGGTGTAGTTTCCAGTCGTATTGAATTGTTGCGCACCAATATTGTAGAAATCCCCTTGGCAAATGGTTTCGACGAGGTTTGTATCGTCAATAGGTGGCCCGATGGTGACGGTGACCGCATTGTCCGAAAAATCGGCACAGAAAGGAGCCGTTGAGGAATTCACCAAATTTATGGCATTGTTCACGTTCATCCCAATCAAGGATGCCAATTGGCCTGCATGTGAGGCTAGGTACGATAGGCCATAAATCTTGTAATTGCCCATTGGCAAATTGGTCAAATCTGGGCCTGCCTGCTGCGCAATGATGATATTGCCCTGCACCACTAAATAGGTATAGGCGTAAAGCTGGGAATCGGCCCCGAAGAGCGGCCCGGAGGGGTAGTTGGGTGGCAAATGCAGGTTGAGGCTGGTATCCCCCGCACAAGAAATGATGCTCGTGGAATTGAGTGCGCCCCCGTCTGCCTCACAGGCATAGCAGGCTTGCCCCCCGGCAAAGGTTAGGCTGAAATTTTCGAGGTTTCCAGCGTCTTGGTTGCAGACGTCCAAGACCGAAAGGGTCCAGGTTCCGTTGGCAGGTTGGCCGGGCACGTTGAAGTCGTTCAGGTTGCAGTTGGGTGCTTGTATGGCGCCCGTTATCGGGCTTACTACACCACCGCAGGGCACGGTCCAGTTTCCGTTCAGGCAGCAAGTGCCTACCGAACAAGGAGCACTGTTGCAGATGTACTCTGAGTTATTGGTGAGCGGGTTGTTCGTTCCAAGTACGATACAGACTTCTGCATTGGCTTGGTGCGTGCCGCATTCGCCGTAATTGTTGCCCGCATCGGCCATGATGAGGTACTCCAAACCGCTGGGTGAGGTGAGCGAAACGCTCAGGTCACCAATCCAAGTGTGCGTAAGCGTGATGCAAACCTGTTGGAGTGGGCTTTGAGCAAGGTCGTTCGGGCCGTTTACGGTCACGTCCAAGTAACCATTGTAAATGCCGTTGTCGTTAATCGGAACAGGACAGTTACCCGTTGTGACACAATCGCATTGGGCTGAGAGTCTGGCAAGCGTTGCAAAGCAGAACAACAACGCCAAGATGAATGATTTGCCGGTCATTTGTGTAGTTTTTGCGAGCTACGTCCAATAGGGGGAGATGGAAATCATGCTCGTTCAAGTGCTATGATGCAAATAGGGGGTGGTGTTTCAAAAATGATTTTGGACGTTGTACAGTGTTGGGTATTGCCACGGTGGAGTGCATACTCACCGGAGTCGTTTTCTCAAGAAGTAGTTGACAATCATTAAATTAGCAAAGAATTGACAACAGCAATTACAGCCAAGGGGGGAATGGCAGCGGGAAAATTGAACGGGCCTTTGTCAAGGCTGAAGTAGCAAAAGTGTTTGTTTAGGATTTTTCAGATATAGCATCCCAAAAAACAGTGCCAAATCGGGCGGAGCGCCGCAAAATGACAAAACTTTACTTTTTGCGCAGCAAGATTCCTACCCAAGAGAAGCGTTTGTCCTCAACATACTGGGAGTCCAATTTTGGGAAATCTTCTGGCTGAACGTAGTAATAGTCGTAGCGGCCATCCAGGAACAGTTCCTTGGAGTAAACGGGCGGTTCGGTGAAATCGTACTTCAACCGATTTTGGTAGTAGGTGGCGGCGGGGTGGTACAACCAATTGACCCCAAGTTTTACCTGTTGGCCGGGCGGAATCTTTTCCTTCAAATAGGCCATCATGTTTTTGGTCTCGGCATCGTAGCCCCATTCGCTGGTGTACTGCAACTGCCCCACCCGCAACAAATGCGCCGCCACGAAAAGCGCAATGGCCGCAAACAAGCCCATTGACCAGCGGCTGCCAGTGCGTGCCCACCAGTTCGCAAAAAACAGGAACACCGCCAAGGCACAAAGCGGTATGAACATAATGGCGGTCCGGTCCACTTGGTATTTCGTGTTCAAAATCAGGTGCTGCGCAACGGCAGCAATGGCGGCCATCGAAGGCAACGAAACGGCAGCCAAGTAGTAGCGGGCCATCGCCGCTTTGGGGTTTTTGATGAAATTGGCCACGGCCAAGGCGGTCGTTGCCAGCAGCAAAAGGAAAAACACACCACCAAACACTTCCAAATTGAACTGCTTCAAATATTTGCCGCCGTACAAACTACAGTGGATGAGCGATTTATAGGTTTCGTAAAACGTCTCCCTACCCCATTCAAACTCGCCCCGCTCCCGAAGGATGCGGATGGGGTTTGCCAACAGCCAAGCCAGCAAGCCCACCGTTGCGGCACTTACAATGGCGGCCCATTTGGCCCGCTCGCCCTTGTTTTCATCTTTTTTCACAAATGCCCAAACCACGCCCCCGCCAATGACGGCCAGCAGGCAGGCCAAATAAATCAGCAAAGTGAAATTGCTCATCACCGCCAAAAAAGCCCCGCCCAATGTGCCGACCAAAGGGCCAAGTTTACCGTTCTCCACCCAGCGGGCGAGGTAGTAAAGGCTCATCATCATCATGCTCATGGCCAGCCCGTAGCCCCTTGCCAGTGCGTGGAACTCCAGTAGGTATGCGTTGCAATTGAGGAGCACGAAGCCGAAAACAGGAATGAGGGATGAGGGATGAGGGATGTGAGTGGCTACTGGTTTGGGAAGGGTTCTGCTAACCCAATTCACCAATTTGATAGAAAAAACCAGGTAAATGATATGCCCAAACAGCGCTGGAAGCCGAATCGCCAGTTCCGAATCGCCGAACAAGCCGACGGTCATTTTCATCAACAGGACATAGAGCCAATGCAGGTTTGCCGTGCCCCAGCAATCGGGGTTGGTGCGGCAGGAAAAGATGTCGTAATTGGTCCAAATGGCGAAGGAGCCGCACTCGTCGTGGGTCAAGGAAAGCAGATAGGCACGCAGTGTCGTGTAGCTAAGAAGGAGCAGCGCAAGGAAGCTTAGTAGAAGGTTTGTGAAGCGACTGCTCATAGTTTTGGTCGGTGGAATTTGATTTAACCTGCCTGTCGGCAGATTAAATCAAAAAAACAAAGTCATGTGGGCTTACAGCCTCGCAATCACCGTCTTGTTGCCCCTCACTTTCTGCCCCATCTGCACTTCAATCTTGGCGTCGAGCGGCAAGAAGAGGTCAACCCGGGAGCCGAATTTGATGAAGCCAAAGTCTTTGCCTTGGTGTACTTGGTCGCCCTCGTTCACGTAGGCCCCGATTCGTTTGGCCATTGCCCCGGCAATTTGGCGGAGCAGCACCTCGTCCTCACCGTTGTCAATGACGAGGGTCGTGCGCTCGTTCTCCGTGCTCGACTTCGGGTGCCAAGCCACGAGGTATTTGCCGGGGTGGTAGCGGAAGTAGTTCACCGTGCCGCTTACCGGGTTGCGGTTAACGTGTACGTTGGTTGGTGACATGAAAATGGAGACTTGCAGGCGCTTGTCGTTGAAATACTCGCCTTCGTGCGCTTCTTCTATCACCACAATTTTGCCGTCGGCGGGTGCGTAAATGATATTGTCGTCGGCCACCACGATTTCACGGCTTGGGTTGCGGAAGAATTGCAGCACCAACAAGAAAAGGATGCCCGATATGATGTTGGCCGCCAGCAAATGCGCTGGCAAGAACCAGTACACGATGAAATTGACAGCTAAAAGGATGAACAAAAACGAGATGAGAATCTTGTGTCCTTCTTTGTGGATTTTCATTGCTTAATTTATAGAAATTATGATGGAAAGACAAGTTTCCGAACTTAGGGTTGTAGGTAATGTCGCTATATGGGCTGCAAAAATAACGCAGTTTCTATACTTTTCCTTTCAAATTCGGTGCCCGGTAAGCAAACCGTCTTCCAAAACGAACACCCAGCCATTTACAACACGCATTTTGCAGCTCGGTTTTACCTCAAATGGCAGCGTGAATGGCCGTTCCAAAAGGGCCGTCAGGTGAAATGACCAGAGCTGGCCATCCTTCCCATAAATTAGCTGGTCTTCAATGACCTGAAACTCCGTCAAGCCTAGCAACGGTATGGATTTTCGGTACTGGCCAAATATATCAAACACCAGTACGCCCACTGCCGGGTCGTTTACAAAAACAGTCTGTTCCCGCTCCAAAAGGAAGTTTGGGTGCAAAGATTGGCCAACGGAAAGGCTCAGGTCGTTGCCCTGCACGACCACCGTGCCATCGGCCTTTATTTTTTTTAGCAAAAAACTGGCTTCGTCATAGACCCAGAGCGCCCCATCGCTGGCCATGCCCACGGCGTCGGCCCGCTGGAATCCCATTTGCATCAAATTGAACTGGCCGCTTACGTTCAGCGTGCGGTCGAGGGTGAGCACGGTCTGGTGCTGTGCAAAAAACAGGAGCAAATGAAAGGGGTTCGTGGCGTCGAGCAGGGTGGCCTCGCCCAAGGTGCGGTTCGGGTAACGGAACTGCTCCTTGCCGTCCGGATTGTATTTAACTACTTGATTATTAGTGGTTAATGTGTAAATATTGCCAAGGTTGTCGGTGGTGAAGTTTTTGACTTTTACGGGGATAACGAGGTCTGGTTGGGCAAGGCAGGGGATTGTTGTTGCGAAGCAAAAGAGTAGCACAGCCATGTAGTTGCCAAATTTATTTGGCAACAGCCACCCTGCATCTAGGCGCTGCGCAATTATCGTCAAATGAATTTGGCGACTACAATTTCCCAAATACTTTCCCATTTTCATTCTCAAAAAAGCGGAGTTGGAGGTCTTGGCCATCAAAGACAGCATACGACTGGAAAGAGACCCAATCGCCTAAGTTCACATAACGGCTGCGCCCATTTTTAAGTGTGTAGTCAATGGGCAGGTGCCGGTGGCCGAAGACGAAATAGTCCACATCGGGCACTTGGTCAAGGTAGTTGTTGCAAAAGCCGACGAGCCGCTCCTTGGCCTCGCCATTGAAGCTGGGGTCGCTGGGATTGGCCTTGCGGCTGGTGCCGCTGAAGGCCGTCATCATCCAAAGGCCGCCGTTGGGGTGCAGCCGCTCGAAAAACCATTGGGCGGTACGGTTGGAAAAAACGGCCTTGATGAACTTGTAGCCGTAGTCTCCGTGGCCCAGTCCGTCGCCGTGGCCGATGTAGAATTTTTTCCCGGCAAACTCCTTTGTAATCGGCTCCCGGTAGGTTGGGATGCCTAGCTCCTCCTCGAAGTAGCGGAAGACCCACATATCGTGGTTGCCTGTGAAAAAATAGATGGGCAGGCCCTGTTCCCGCAAGTCGGCGAGGCGGCCAAGGAGGCGCAGGTAGCCCTTGGGCACCACTTTTTTGTACTCAAACCAATAGTCGAACACATCGCCGACAAGGTAGAGCGCCTCGGCGTCAGGGGCGATGCCATCCAGCCAGCGCACGATGAGCCGCTCCCGTTCCCGGCTCGTCAGCTTGCCGTCGGTGCCGAGGTGAAAGTCGGAGGCGAAGTAAATCATTACTGATTACGGATTGCGGATTGCGGATTGGAGACCCTGCAAATCCATTCAACTCATTAGATAAATTGCAGTAAGTGAATTACAGATAACAAAAAGAAAGGTGGTAGTTCCGACGCCCCCAATCCGAAATCCGCAATCCGTAATCCGCAATCAAGACATAACCGTTCCACAATGCTTGCAAGTCCTCAGTTCCTCATTGGCCATGAACTCGCCGATGGCAGCCTTGATCTGCGTACCGATGTCCTTGAGCGGGAAGCCCGCCTCATGGAGTTTTTGGTGGCAGTTTTCGCAGAACCACATCAGTTTGTCAATCTCGCCAGGGTTGCGGTAGCGCTCGATGACGAGGCCCACCGTGTTGGCGGGGCGCTGCGGCGAGTGCGGCACACGGGCAGGCAGCAAGAACATCTCGCCTTCTTTGATGTGGATGGTTTCCGGTGTGCCATCCTCGTTGATAATTTTCACGGAAATATCGCCTTGGAGTTGGTAGAAAAGCTCTTCGCCGTCTTCCCAGTGGTAGTCTTTGCGGCCGTTGGGGCCACCGACCATCATCACGATATAGTCGTCGTTATCGAAGTAGATTTGCTTGTTGCCGACTGGCGGCTGGAGCAAGTGGCGGTTTTCGTCCGCCCACTTCATCACATTGAAAGGTTTGGTTATGGCCATATCTGATTTCGGATTGGGGATTTCGGATTTCGGATTGGGGAACAAGCCGGAATGCAAAATCCTGCGTTTCTTGACATACTTTCGCACTTTGTTTCATCAAAAGGCGTCGTTTTTTGTCAAGGGCAAAAGAACGCATTTTTTCAACCAAAATGAACTTAAACCTAACCGGATACAACGCCCTCGTGGGCGGCAGCAGCAAAGGCATCGGGCGGGCGGTAGCGGTGGAGCTGGCTTTGCTCGGCGCAAACGTAACGCTCGTGGCCCGCAGTGCTGAACGGCTTTCAGCGGCCGTGGCGGGGCTGGACACCAGCAAGGGCCAGCAGCACGATTTCCTCATCGCCGATTTTTCCGACGCTGAAGATTTGCACAAAAAAGTCCACGGCCTCGTGAGCGGCAAGCCCATCCACATCCTCGTCAACAACACGGGCGGCCCTCCCGGCGGCCCAGCCAATACGGCGCAGGTCGGCGAGTTTTTGCAGGCATTCAACAACCACCTGATCGGCAACCACACGCTGATGCAGTTGGTGCTGCCGGGCATGAAGGAGGCTGGTTTTGGCCGCATCATCAATATCATCAGTACCTCGGTGAAGCAGCCTATCGAGGGGCTTGGTGTGTCGAACACCATTCGGGGCGCCGTGGCCAATTGGGCAAAAACCTTGGCCACCGAGCTTGGCCCCTTCGGCATCACCGTGAACAACGTGCTGCCCGG
>JADLHE010000619.1 GCA_020848965.1 Saprospiraceae bacterium | reverse complement strand
CTGGTTCATGACTACGAAAACCCCAAGGAATGGCAGGACGCCACCCAATGCAACTACTTGATTTCCAGTGATTTGCCCAGCCCAATGGGCGCTGGCCTCTCCGCCTGGCTTTCCAAGGAAAATGCCGATGCCATGAAGGCAGAAAGAGGGGGAGAGGTGTTTGATTGGGAGGCTTTGAAGCAACAGTTTAAATGAGTTATAAGTGATAAGATATGAGTTTTGAGTGCTTCCTAAAACTCATAACTTATCACTCATAACTTATAACTCACTTCTCACATGTTTAGATGGATTTTGATAAGCACGTTGTTGCTTGCAGGGCAGGCAGTTTCTTTGGCTAGCACCTTTCAAGTTTGCAAGTCCTGCCCTGCTTCTTCCATAAAATCGGCCATCCAAATGGCTAGGCCTTGCGACACGGTTTTTGTTGAAACGGGCACTTATAAAGAAGGCAATATCTTGATAGACAAGGAGTTGACCATTATTGGCAAGGACAAGCCTGTGCTTGATGGCGAGGGCAAAACGGAAATCATCACCATTGCCGCCAACCATGTACATTTTGAAGGTTTCGTGCTGCGCAACGTAGGGGTCAGCTACTCCGAAGACCGTGCGGGCATCCGCATGAAGGAGGTCAGCGATTTCTACGTGAAAGGAAACCGGGTCGAAAATGCGTTTTTTGGCATCTATTTACAGAAGTCGAAAAACGGGACAATCGAAGGAAACGAGGTAGTTGGCGAAGCGAAAGACGAGGTGAGCAGCGGCAATGCCATCCACCTTTGGTATTGTGACAACGTGCTGATTATCAATAATTTGACCCGTGGGCATCGGGATGGGATTTACCTGGAGTTCGTCAATTTCAGCACGGTGCAGGGCAACCACAGCGAGCGCAATGTGCGCTACGGGCTTCACTTTATGTTCTCCAACGACGATACCTATCGGGGCAACACCTTCCACGACAATGGGGCGGGCGTGGCCGTCATGTACTCGCACCGCATCGGCATGTTTGGCAATCATTTTGAAGAAAACTGGGGGCCGGCCGCTTATGGGCTACTGCTAAAGGAAATCCACGACGGGCAAATTGAAGGCAACACTTTTCAGGAAAACACCGTGGGCATCTTCGCCGAAACCTCCAACCGCCTAGTTTATACCAAGAACAATTTCATCCAAAACGGCTGGGCATTGAAAATCTCCGGCGGCTGCCAGGCGAATAATTTGACCCATAATAATTTCATCGGCAACAGCTTCGACGTGGCCGTGCAAACGGCTGGGGCGGATAATAAATTTGATGGCAATTTCTGGAGCGATTATGCAGGCTATGATTTGGATAAAAACGGCATTGTCGACGTGCCGCACCGCCCCATGAAACTGTTCAGTTATGTGGTGAGCAAAACGCCGGAAAGCTTGGTATTGCTGCGAAGTTTATTCGTGGATATATTGAATTTTTCGGAAAAAGTCAGCCCGATTTTCACCCCGGAAAATGTGGTGGATAATAAGCCTTTGATGAACTCGGTTGACGGTGGTTGGTAGTCGGTAGCAAGGCCACCGACCACCAATCACCGACCACCGTCAACCGACCACCGACCACCGTTAATAATGATTTCGATACACCATCTTCACAAATCCTTCGGCAAAAACCACGTCCTGAACGGCGTGGACCTGAGCTTCGACCAGCCGGGCATCACCGCCGTGCTGGGGCCGAACGGCTCTGGCAAAACGACCATCATCAAGTCCATCCTCGGCATGGTATTGCCCGACGAGGGCAGCATCAAAGTACAAGGCGAGGACATCAAGGGCCAATGGCGCTACCGCAATCAGCTAGCCTACCTACCGCAAATCGCCCGATTTTCCGAAAACCTGACCGTGGCAGAGCTGCTGCACATGGTGAAAGACCTGAACACGGGCACTGCCCACGATGCCGATTTAATCGAATATTTCGGACTGCACGAATTCCTCGACAAGCGCCTCGGCAACCTATCCGGCGGCACTCGACAAAAAGTGAACCTCGTGCTCACCTTCATGTACGACTGCCCCATTATCATCCTCGACGAACCGACTGCCGGGCTTGACCCCATCTCGCTCGTGCGGCTGAAGGAACTCATCAATCAACAGCGCATGAAGGGCAAAACCATCCTCATCACCACGCACGTCATGGGCCTCGTGGAGGAACTTGCCGACGAGGTGGTGTTCCTACTGGAAGGCCATATCCATTTCCGGGGCAGCCTTCGGAAATTGAAAGAACAGACGGGGGAGGAGAACGTGGAGCGGGCGATTGCGTCACTTTTAACCAAATAACCAATCACCAATCACATGTTGAAGATACTCAAATACAGTTTTTACGACCTCATCCGTAGCCGATGGACGTACAGCTATGGCGGGTTTTACCTGTTGTTCACGCTGTCACTGCTGTGGTTGAGCAATGATTTGTCGAAGGTCGTCATCTCGTTGATGAACGTGGTGCTGCTGCTCTGTCCGCTCATCGCCACCATGTTCGGGGTGATGTACTATTACAATTCGAGGGAATTCACGGAGCTGTTGCTGGCGCAACCCGTGAAGCGGACGAGCATTTTCTTGGGGCAATACCTTGGCGTAGCAGGCTCATTGTCAGCGAGTTGGATAATCGGCGTGGGCGTGCCGTTTGCAATTCATGGCGTCTTTGGTTCGCCGCAGGCCGCCAATTTTCTGATGCTGCTGTTCGTGGGCGTGGTGCTGTCGTTTGTGTTCAGCGCCATTGCGTTTTTCATCGCTTTGAAAAATGAGAACCGCATCAAGGGCTTTGGTCTGGCGATACTGGCTTGGCTGTTTTTTGCCGTGATTTACGACGGCTTGCTGCTGCTTTCCCTTTCCATGCTCACCGAATATCCATTGGAAAAGTTCTCGCTCATCGCCTCCATGCTGAACCCGATTGACCTCTCCCGCATCCTTATTTTGTTGAAACTGGATGTATCTGCGCTGATGGGCTTTACGGGGGCGGTGTTCCGCAAGTTCTTGGGCACAGGGCTGGGGATGGGTGTGGCCTTTGTGGTGCTGGGTTTGTGGGTGATTGGGCCAGTGCTGGGGATTAGGAGGGTGGCGGGGAGGAAGGATTTTTAATCAGCGCCAGTTTCCCGCTTGGCAGAAAACAATTTAAACACTGTAATGATTAATGCAAGAATAATGATTGGCGATAAATAACCCATCCATACAAAAGGGTAAAGACAAGAAAAAACAATTGCTTCAGTAATTGGGTTTTCTACTTGAAATAAACACAACCCTATGATTATCAAATAAATGCAATAGCCTGTATATGATATCCAAGGAGCTATCCAATCTTTGAATTTATCGGACTTAAAGGCGAAATATTTTTTAGAAACTAAACCCCAAAGACCAAAGTATATCAAAGTGATTACTGTCCAAGCTATGAAATAGTAAATTGAATATGGTGTTCCCATTTCGTTACATAACCATGTCGGACAATATTCCATAATTTTAATTTAAAACCCCACCTTCCAATAAACCCGCTCCAACCCCACCTTAAAATCAATGCTCTGAAAATGCACCTCATTCTCCAAGCCCACTACCTCTTTGGTGCGCCAAACATCCGGCTCTTCCCGGAAATAGCAATAAGCTTCTGTTACATGCTGCCTTAGTTTTACTTTTACCCCCTAAATCCACTTCCATGCCCAAATCCTACATCGAATCCCAGCACTACCAATCCACCAATTTCACCGAGCAGCAGCTGCCCCTCGCCGAGTATGAAGACTGCCGCTTCACCAACTGCAATTTCGCTGGTACCGACCTCTCCGAAATTGCCTTTGTGGAATGCAGCTTCGAGGGCTGCGACCTCAGCAATGCCAAACTCAAAAGCACAGCCTTCAAAACGGTCCGCTTCAAGAACTGCAAACTTCTGGGCCTTCAGTTCGATGATTGCAACCCCTTCCTCTTGGAAATGAGCTTCGAGGGCTGCACGCTGACCTATTCCGTTTTCTATCAATTGAAGCTCAAGGGAACCCGTTTCAAAGGCTGTACCCTGCACGAAGTGGACTTCTCCGAAGCAGACCTGTCCAATGCCGCCTTCGACGGCAGCGACCTCCTAAATGCCGTTTTTGAAAGCACCAATCTGGAAGCCGCCGATTTGCGCACCGCCACCAACTACCACATTGACCCAGAAAAAAACCGATTAAAAAAAGCAAGGTTTTCGAGCATGGGCCTAGCTGGACTGCTCATGAAATATGGGATTGTGATTGATTGAAGGTGTCTTTGGAGGATTTGAGGATTTGAAAATGCGAGGATTCGACCACTGCGCCCTCGCATCCTCAAATCCTCGCATCCTCAAATCCTCGCATCCTCAAATCCTCACATCTTCCTAGCTTTGGCAAAGTTTAAATCAAATCAACCTACGGATGAAAAAATCACTACTCCTGTTCTTAGTCACCATTGCTGCGCAACTAAGCCTACAAGCGCAAACCCTGATAAGTGCCACCTACCTTGGCTCCAAGACCAAGTCGGAAATGGCAACGCAGTATTTTATACTGCCCGTTGAAAATGGCGTGAAATACTATAAAATCACCTACGGAACCCCCGATGCGCATGGCAACCCGTCCGTGGCTTCGGCGCTGTTGGCCGTGCCGGATGTGAAGACCAAAACCTTCCCCTTGCTCTGTTACCAGCACGGTACTTCGTCCAGCAAGACCGATGTGCCTTCCAACCTGAACCAAGAATCCGCATTGCCCATTCTCTTCGCAGCCTTGGGCTATATGACCGTCACGCCCGATTATATCGGCCTCGGCGACTCGCCCGGCTTCCACCCGTATGTGCATGCCGCATCGGAGGCCAGCGCTGGTGCAGATGCGCTCCGTGCCGTCAAGGACTTTGCCGATGACGAAGATTTTTGCTTCGAAAACAGGGTCTTCCTCACGGGCTATTCGCAAGGCGGACATGCCTCGGCTGCGCTCCACCGCCTGCTCGACCAAACGGACGAGTTCAATGTGGTGGCGGCGGCGCACCTCTCCGGCCCCTACAATATTAGCGGGGTGATGCGGGACCTGCTCTTTGCCGACGAAGCCTATTCCCGCCCGGCTTACCTCATCAACACGATGTTCAGCTACCAGTTCGTGTACGGCAATCTGTACAACGACCTTTCCGACGTGGTGAAGCCGCCTTATGTGGCCAAATGCAATGAGTTCTACAACGGCCAAATCAGCCTCAGCCAACTGAACGATTTCCTCATTGCGGAGCTGACGGCCAACGAAGGTGCCGCCATTCCTGGCCGGGTGTTCCGGGATGAGTTCAAGGCGGGCATGGATGCCGACCCAAACCACCCTGCCAATATCGCCCTCGCCGCCAACGATGTGATGGACTGGGCGCCCACTGCCCCGACCCGCCTGTTTTATTGTGTAGCCGACGACCAAGTGCCCTACGAAAACAGCCTTGTGGCAGAGGCCGCCATTCAAGCGCTCGGCGCTCCGAATTTCGATGCAATTGACCTCGGCAACTTCAACCACGTGGGCTGCGTGACCCCGGCGCTGATTGCCACCGTCACGCAAATATTCGAGCCAAACCAAGGTACTTTGCAGCCTTGCACCATCATTTTGGGAACGGAAGAAAAGGCCGATTTGCCTTTCCGAATCTTCCCAAATCCTGCTACAGATGCGGGTGCAATTGACCATTTCCCCGGCACCGGCGAACTGTTAGTGAGCGATGTGCAAGGCCATGTTTTGCTGCGCAAACAACTCGCCGAAGGCGCTCAATCCGTGTCGCTCGATGGCTTGAACGCCGGGCTTTATTTCCTGAACTTCAGCACCGAAGCCGGACGTTTCCAATCGAAATTGGTGGTGAGGAAATAAGCATGGAAGCGGCTTTCGCCGATAGGCGAGACCCTTAAAGGCCCAGTTTTCCAACTTTTTGCTGAGGCAAAAAGTTGGAAAACTGGGCCTAAAAAAAAATCCTCCGCCGGGCGGCAACGAAGCTGCCGCCCGGCGGAGGATTTTTTATGATAGCGCCTGAATTTTTGCAGCGCAAAGTTCTAAGCTATGAAACTAATTTTGACACCACGCTCCACTTCAAGCAGTTGCCCAATCCCTGCCTGTCGGCAGACAGGGTAAATCGTAAATCCCCAATCGTAAATTTACTTAAAATACCGCTTCCCCGCCTCCATGCTCGACTTCCCGTTCACCCATTTGTGAATATCCACCACCATCTCCTTTTCCTTCAACTCCTTGATAATCCACTGCTCGTTCTCTAGGCAGGGGTCGTCAAAAATGAGCACACCCAGCGGGGCATTATAGACAAAGGGGCGGGTCGTTTGCTGGCCGCAATAATCGTTCATGGCGAAACTCTCTGCGGAAACGATGATTTTGGGAACCATAAAACTGTCCTTCGGCAGGTTGGGGCAAGGTGTTTCCGGTTGCTTGGCCGGGTTGGCCCGCACCATATAGGCGTAGGTGTCCGTCCAATCGCCGGAGAGTTGCTCCAAGCTGAAAGTGGGGGCATTTTCTTTGGCCGAAATGATTTTCTCGCCGTTCTTTACATCAACGAACTCGAAGCCGCCCGCTTGCGGAGGACCCGCCACGAAAGCCTGCGCACCGCAGACCAGCATCACCAAGCCCGCTTCTTCCTTGATTTCGTAGCGGCTGAACAGCATGGTATAATCCCAGCGCATGTTCACCACGCAGCCGTTCACTAGGTAAACGGGCACTTTCTCGTTCTTTTTATCAATGAAAATGAAGTTGTGGCCTTCGACCGCTGATTTGACTTCGTCAACGGTGGCCGATTGCGAAGCACAGCCCGCCAGCATCACAGTGGCGGCAAGGAGGTAGAGTAAATTTTTCATGCCGCAAAAGTATTTCAAATTAAACTTTTCCCCTACTTCGAATTGTTCTTTGGCCTTATGTTTACCCCGCCCCCCAAAATCCCTGTCTGCCGACAGGCAGATTAAATCTTATATCTTACGTCTTATATCTTAAATCAAAATCAATCACCCTTCCCCAACCCAACCCGTTTCCATGAAAATTCTCCTCCACTACCTCGCCCCGCACAAATGGCTCGTGCTGCTCACCGTGGCATTGGCCGCCATCAACACGGGGTTTTCATTGATGGACCCCATCATCCTCGGCAAGCTGGTGACGCTGGCCAACGACCACCAGAACGCCTCGCCGGAGTTCGATTGGAACAAGTTCTTTTGGAGCTTCGAGCATATTGACCGCAAGGGCAAGGACTACCTCCAACTTGGCGTGGTCTATCTGCTGCTGGCCAGCATCTCGGTGGCGATGGTTAGCCGCATTGCGAAGGCATTCCAAGACTACGGCCTGAACCTCATCATCCAGAAATTTGGGGCGAAGGTCTTCACCGATGGCCTGCAACACGCCATGAAACTGCCCTACCAGGACTTCGAGGACCAGCGCAGCGGCGAGACGCTCTCCATCCTCACCAAGGTGCGCACCGACGTCGAGCGGTTCATGAACAGCTGCATCAACGTGCTGCTGGGCATACTCGTGGGTGTGGTTTTCGTCTTCGTTTACGCCAGTGTCTATATCAATTGGCGGATACCGGTGGCCTACCTGTTCGGCATTTTCATCCTCACTTGGGCCACCAACAAGCTGAGCAAAAAAATCAAGTCCATCCAGAAAACCATCGTGGCGGAGACCACGGCACTGGCCGGCTCCACCACCGAGTCGCTGCGCAATATCGAACTGGTAAAAAGCCTCGGCCTCACCACGCAGGAAATCGAGCGACTGAACAAAAACACCTACAAGATACTCGGTCTGGAACTCACGAAGGTGAAGCGCATCCGCTCCATCAGCTTCGTGCAGGGCACGTTGGTGAACACCCTGCGGCAGGTCATCCTGTTCATCATCATGTGGCTCATCTTCCGGGACGAAATGGAGGCGGGCCAACTCGTCACCATGCAGGTCTTCTCCTTCTTCATCTTCGGCCCGCTGCAAGAAATCGGCAATATTCTGCTCTCGTACCGGGAGGCAGAGGCTTCGCTCAACAATTTCAACGCCCTGATGAGCAAGCCGCCCGAAGCCGTGCCCGCCCAGCCCAAGCACCTCGGCGGGGTGGAGACGCTGGCCTTCCGCCAGGTCGTGTTCCAGCACAAGACCGCCCAGCACCGGGCCATTGACGGCATCAGCTTCGAGGTGAAACGTGGGGAGACCATCGCCTTCGTAGGGCCGAG
>JADLHE010000618.1 GCA_020848965.1 Saprospiraceae bacterium | reverse complement strand
GTTGTCGTCGCCAGCCGCCCGGAGGATGACCCGTTGGAACTCGTCCCGGTCGGTCAGTTCTGGGAACAACGGTTCGTTGATGGCGTTGTTCTCGCCCATTTCGTCCCGGCTAACCCAGTCAATACTGCGCTGGTCGTTCACCCAAGAGTCTTGGCCGTGGCTGTTGAGTTCGCCCGTCACTTTTGAAATCCGCTCTTTGTCCAAACTGAACAGCTCGAAGGAGCCAAACGGGCGCAAGCCCTGATTGCCGTTTGCGAGGGTGAGCAGCTCCGTGCCAGAAGCAGAGACCACGGGCAAGGTGTGGTCAACATTGATGAAATAAGTGCTGAACTCCAAGAAACTTGGCAGCATGTCCAAACTCGCTGGGTAGGCAATGGCCTTCAAGACCGAGGTCTGTTTGATGTTGATGGGGCCGGTGTAAACGGGCGAGGCCAAGGTTGGCAAATTACCATCAAGTGAGTACCGAATGACGGCAGTGCTGTCTTCGCAGGTGATTTCCACCAAAACGGAGTCTTGATAAAACCCGGCGGGCTGGTTGAAATCAGGGTCAGCCACGAAGTCTTCATAGAAAAAACTGTTGCCATTAGTGGCACCGGGGCTGGGTGCATTCGATACGCCCCAATCATCGCCGCCATCCAGTTTTCGGCCAACGCACTGGTTTACTTGGGTTTTGCGCACTTTTTTACTGTCCATCAATATGCCGGCAGCATTGCTCAGCACTAGCTCTTCGGGCGTACCCTTGGTCTGAGTGATTTTGAAATTGGCGTGGATGGAGCCGCCGCCACCTTCGTCACGGCCGCTGAGCCAAACGAGCAAGTGGCCCTTCGGGGAAAGGCTGATGCCCGGTGGAATAGACCATTTGTCGGGCTTGTCGGGGTTGTCGCTGAGTTGCCAGCCAGAGAGGTCCACGGCATTCACGGAGTCGGTGTTGTAAAGTTCAACCCAATCTTCGTGCTTGCCATAGTTGTCAGCGTTGGCCGAAAGGTTGGCTGCCGAATACTCGTTCAGTACTACTTGTGCTGATACCCTATTCGTTAGCGAAAAGAGGATGGCCAATAGGCCAAAAAAAGATGTGATTCTGGTCATAAGCTGTGGTGTTATGCGAGTTTTTAACTTGCTAAAGTCTTGATTTACAGTGAATTGTTGAAGAGTGGAGCGAAGTTGGACAGGCTTGAAACGCCTAATTCATCTGCTTATAGACAGCCGCCCTTTGCGATAAGGATTGCATGTATGGCAGAAAATTTTTCCAAAGGAAAGCAAACTTCCGTGAAAGAAACGACGCCTTTCTGGCTTTGTAGGGAACTGTCAGCGGGCTATCAATTCTAAATTGGGGGAAAGCCAGTTCACGGCGGGTTCTTGCGAAAATGCCCCCGTTTTTGATAGCATTGCGATATAGGCTTGATAGACGTCCTTTTCCTTGGCGAGGGCCTCGGCCTCCATGCGCAGCAGGCTTTCCTTCACCCGCAGCAGCGTTTCAGGATTGTCGAGGCCGCTGGCGTGCAGGCGCTGTGGGTCGTATTGCTGCGCAAAAGCCTCGATTTGTTCTTTCAGGAAAATATGCTGTTCCATCAGTTTGAAGAATTCCGCCCCTTTGCGCAGCAGGTCTTCCTCGGCGGCTTGTTGTTCCAGACTGGCCTCTGCCTTGGCCTGCATGGCCGCCAGTTCCCGCTCCTCGATTTGCAGCTTCGAGCCATTGGGCCAAGGAAGCGTCACACCTGCCCCCAAGCGAAAGCGGTTGTTGAGTGGGTCTTTTGAATTGCCTGTGTAGCCAAACTGCACGAAACTCAGCAGGTTTTTGCTTTCCTTGCGCTCCATTTCCAGTTTAAGCTCGGCCAGTTCAGCCTGCAATTGTTCTTTTTTCACCGAAGGCGGCAACTGCTCCAAGCTGCCCTTGGCCAAAAAGACCAATTTCAATGGCTGAATGAGTGAGTCCACGGCAACGGTATCCTCCTTTCCCGTGTAAATCTTGGCCAAGGTGCGCTGCAAAGTGACTTCTGAGCCAAGGCCGTGCAGCCGCCGCTCTAGGTCGAGGAGGTCGTCCTCCGCCCTGAAAAAATCGTCCAAATCTTGCTCCACGCCTAGGGCGAGTTGCTCCGCAAACACCGCTTTTTTATCCTTCAAAACCTGTTGCTGCTGCAACAAAAGCTGCCGGCTTTGCTTCGCAAAATAGGCGTCCACTACCAGTTCGTAGCGCCCGATGAGCGCCGCTTGCAGCAGTTCCAGCCTTGTGGTTTCGCTCAGCGCCTTCCTATTGGCGTTAATGGAGGCTTGGGTGCGCTTCATGCCCGGCGTATTGCCCTGCAAGCGAATGGCCAACTCCTGCTGCGTGGGGTCCCAGTCACGGGTACTGGTGCGGAGTTGTAGCTGCCGCAACAAAGGCAATTTGAAGTCGTGGCCTTCGAGGTAGGCCTGTTCTTCCCGCTGCAAGAGCACGGAGGGGTCGTCCCAAGCCGAGGCAAGGAGGGCATTGGGCGTTAGCTGGCCAAAGACTTGGGCACAGCAGAGGAATAAAATGGGTATTGAAAATAGTCGCATCCAATTAAGCGGGTGCGCCTTATTTATTTGATTTCAGATTTCAGATATAAGATATAAGATTTCAGATTTCCACGCACGGCATTCAATCTAAAATCTTACATCTTACATCTTATATCTTATATCAAAAAATGGCAACATGATTTTGAAAATCAATCAGTTAAACTAAAAAAGCCGTCTTGTGCCCTTCATCGTCACCTTCACTTTTTCGCCCTGCAAAAAAGCATTGTCGAGCGGGATTTGCAACTGCACCTCCCGGCCCCAAGCCTTTATTTCGGGGAAGCGGCGTAGGCGCTCCGGCAGTTCCCGCACCCGTGTGCCAAGGCCGATGACCTTGCCCTGCAAGGTATAATCTGGCTGGTTGATGGAGCCGACGGTCAGCACGTCGCCTATGTTGATTTCTGCCAAGCGGCCATCGCCGATATAGGTCGTCACCACATCGGGGTGCGTGCCGTAGATGCGCATAATGACGGTATAGGACTCGATTTTTTCGCCCGCCAAAAAGTCCAACTGCCCGACGATGCCGCCCTGCGGGGCATAGATTTCCAAGTCGGCTTCCTGTTTGCGTACCAGTTCCAGCTCGCCCTCCAGCTTTTTGATGCGGAGGTCAATGGGGGCCTGGGCAGCGTCCATCTGTTTGCGAAGCTCCGCCAAATCCACGTCCAACTGCTTGATTTCCAGTGACTTCTCCTTCTTGATGGACTCTATGCGCTGCAAATGCGGGTCGGGTGTGCCGCTGGCTTTTGCCGATTCGAGGTCAATGGACTTGATATTGGACAGCACCTTTGTCTGCACGGCATGGTCGGTTTCTAGCTGCGCAATTTTCTGGTCGTAAGAGACGCCCACGGCTGCCCGCTCGGCTTCCAGTTTCCTGATTTCCGATTGTAGGTGCTCGGTGTCGAGCAGGCGCTTCACTTGCAATTCCCGTATTTCGTAGTTGATGTCGTTCAACTTGATGGGCAGGTCGGTGCGGTAGAGCCGGGCGAGCAACTGCCCAGAGTCCACTTTTTCACCGAGCTTCACGTTGATTTCCTTGATTTCGACCGGGTACTGAAGGTTGATGCTGCGGATTTGGTTTTCGGCAATGCCGTAAAACTCTTCTGGCCTGCTGACCAGCTTGCGGGTGATGGGGATAAAGAACCCAACTCCCAACAGAAATACAAGGTAGATGATGTTGAACCGAAAACGCATGGGTTAATAGTTACGAGTTGCGAGTTTTGAGTTTCGAGTGGCATCCTGCCAAATTGCAAGGCACTGCAAGAAACTCAGCACCACGAAAAAGGGTTGATAATTCACTGATTATCAACCCTTTTTGGCGGTAAAAAAATCCTGAATTTAGTTGAGAATCCGTCGGAGGCCAACGTATTTGCGAGCACTCATAACTTTAAACTCAAAACTCAAAACTTCCTTATCCGGCGCTAATGTAGTCAAAACAACCTACAACGCAGCGTAAAGCCGAGCGACCGTTTCAAATAGGTGACGTGGAACGGCCCACCGAACGAGGCCCTGTAGCCCAAGCCCTTGCGCATTTCCAGCCCGAAATCCATTTTTTTGAAGAACCGGATGGTCATGCCACCCATCAGGAAGAGACGCTGGTTGAAGCTGCCCCGCTGCTGGTAGGTATAGTCGAACGGCGTGATGGTGGCGGGGTTGTCCGTTGCATCGCTGTCAATGAATTGGCCCGTCACGTGTACCTCGCCGCTGTGCGAAACGCCCATATTGGTGCCCACGCCCCAATGGAAGCCCAAAGGCTTTTCCGATTTTTTGTGGCGGATGTGGACGGCCTCCACGGCGGCCTCCTTGTTGGTGGCGTTCACCTCCATCCATTGGAAGTCGGGCGAGCCTTCCTCGCCTTTTTCATAGCGCACCATGTCAATGCGGCCCGTGATGCCTAGCAGCGAAAACTGCCATTCGGTATAGGGAGCCGCCGGGTTTGAGAAGGCGAAATTGAGCCGTGCCGTGCCGTTGTCGCAGTCCATCATGGTCAGTTCGCCCTTGTCAAAGGGTGCATCGCTCATGGAAAAGGTTGCACCTTCGGCCGTGCTGAGCAGGTAGTTGCCGTTCAGGCCAAGCGGCATATCAATATCGCCGCCGAGGGCAAAGCCAAAGCGGGAAAGACCCAAGCCATTGGCCGAAGCCTGTGACTGAGCATGGTTGGCAATCGTGCTTGCCAGCAGGAGCAAAGTTAGAATTCGTTTCATGTCGTCGTCAGATTGGTGGAAAAACTTGGGTTGTAAATGCGTTTTCGCAATCGGAACGACGAAGGCAGGGTTTACCCTAACGACAGGATAGAAAAAAATTGAGCTTGTGATGTCGGGAATGTTCAGGCCAGCAAGCGGTCCACTTGGTCGCTCAGCCGCTGAATCAGCAAATCGGCGATGCGGCGACTCAGTTCTTGCTCTTGCTCGATGAAAACGGCCATCTCCGTTTCGGTAAAATGGCCGACGACGACGCCCGTGAGGAGGTTGCGGAAGCGCAGGTCGCTGCGGATGCTGTTGGCGATGAACTCCAATTGCTTCGGTGCGGACAAAAGGAAAAAACTGCCTTTCGTTTTCTGAAGATAGTGCCGGAACATTTGCAGCAGCAGCTCATTTTGCAGTTTAAGAATGGGACGCAGCGTGGCGTTTTGAAAATGCCCTGCACTGTTCTTAGGATTTTCTTCTAAGTTTGCTTGGATAGTCGGGCGAAGCAGGACAATTTGGTCGTTTCGTTCTTTCGGCATGACTTCGTAACATTTCATGGCGCTTCTTGTTCTGTATTCTCAAAATAAACTTGGATGCTGCATTTTCAAACCTACGAATTGTCAAAAGAAACACCTTGGCTCGTGTTCATCCACGGTGCGGGCGGTGCCATTGCCACTTGGCGCTACCAGACGGAGGCGTTCAAGCCGTTCTTCAACCTGCTGCTGCTCGACCTGCGGGACCACGGCCTTTCCAAGAACGTATCCCCGGCGTTTCCCAGCTACAATTTCGACATTGTTTGCGATGATATTCTGGAAGTGATAGACCACCTCGGCATCGAGCGGGCGCATTTCATCTCCCTCTCATTGGGCAGCGCCATCCTCCAGCGCATTGACCAAGTGCGCCCCGATTTGATTGACCGAATGGTGATGGCGGGCGGCATCTTCCGGGCCACACTCAAGATGCGGGTACTCGTGAACGCCTCCCGGCTGTTGAATGCGGTTTTGCCCTATCGGTACATCTACGCCCTGTTTTCGCTGATTATTTTGCCCAAAAAGAACCATGAAAAATCGAGGCGGCTCTACCGCCAACAGGCCAAGCGCCTCACGCAGGCCGAGTACATGAAATGGGTGGGGCTATACGGCGAGTTCTTTCAGGTGCTCGACGAATACTTCCATCGCCAACTAAAAAAATGGAGCCTCGTAGTCATGGGCGCCGAAGACCATGTGTTCTTCAAGGCCGCCCGTCGCTTCGTTGCAAAGCAGGAAAAAGCCTCGCTCGTGGTCATCGAAAAATGCGGCCATATCTGCAATATCGAGCAGTGGCAGCGCTTTAACGAGGCAGCGCTGCGGTTTTTATTGGGGGGAAATGCGGTGATTGCGGGAGCTGTTTGACGTATCGCCGAAGTCCACTTCGGAGCTTTTGTGTTTCCAATGACCCAGTCGTTGGTTACTGCTAATTTTCAAAAGGCTGCGCTGCCGAAGCGGACTTCGGCAGTACCTTTTTATCCCATTAAATTCCACGGAAAAAAGAAAAAATACAGGTTCATGCCAATGCCCATAAGCGGCAGGGCTAGCAACCATATTTTGCCAATGCCCGGCGAAGCGAACATGCCCTGCTCGCTGATTTCGGGCCTATTGGCCGTTGCGTCGAAAACGATGCAATTCGCCGGATTGTATTTGTCATAAAGGATAATTTCCCGCTCCTCGTCCTCCACGAGCCAGGCTTGGTGGGTCTTGCAGGTGGCCGAGTGCGTTCGTCCGCCCGCTTCAAAATCGAAACAGTATATATAAACCGGATAATGCTGGTTGTTGATGGACACGGAGGAATTGGTGGCCACCTTCGAGCACATCGCCCAACGGGTGAACTCACCGATTTCGAGCAGTTTTATCGCCTTCCCGTTCTGCCGTATGCCTTGGATGATGAAAGCCAGCCCTATCAGCGGGAAAATCAAAACGAACAGCACGAATGGCGAAAAAGCGGCCCGTCGAGCGCCTTACACATGCGAGTCGGTGGGGTTCTTGGCGTCGTATTCGATGGTCACTTCCTGACCTGCCTGAAAATCCTGCCCCACGCTGAAGCTCTTGCCCGTGTAGCGTTGGCCGTTCACCTCGAAGGATTGGAGATATTGGTACACCAGTTCCTCGTTCACGGCGGTGTTGGTCGCCTCGGCGGAGATGATTTTGCCGGGCACTTTCTCCCATTTTTTCCTAAACTCAGACCAGTACTTCACGCTGGACATGGGTAGGGAAATCCAGGAAAACAGGCTGCCCATGACGAAGAAAATCCAGACGAACTGCTGCATGAAACCGCCGAAAAGCACGACGGCCTTGGTGTAAAGCCCCACTTGCCGGGGCGGTAAATCCCGCAGGTGGCGGGCGGATGGATTTTCGTTCATATTAAAAGGGTTTTTGAATGTGCGAAAATAGGGAATTCTGGCTCCAATACCCCAAGAATTACTGCTTGCCATGAAAAAACGTTTGTATGTTTTAGGGTTTTGAAAGGCTTGCTTATGTTTGCCATAACATACATGCAATAATAGCAGCGTTCTGTGAATCATGGACAAAGTCGGCGATGCTAAAATGGCCGCAATTGCAAGCACCTATATGAGCCAAAATCCGCCATGATAATTGAGCTTTGCTTACACTAACTAATTGGGTAACCAAAATTTATTTCAAATAACATAAAACCAATCAAATTCATGTTAAGAACCTTGCTCCTCGCATTTGCAGCGGTTGTTTTATTCCAAAAAACAACCGCCCAAAACCTCATCCCCTTTTTGGGGAAAAACGGTAAGTACGGCTACGCCAACGAACGTGGCGAGGTGCAAATCCAGCCGAGTTACGAGTATCTAAATCTTTGGGACACAAAAGCTTATGGCAGTAGTACGGGCATATTTATCCAGCAAAACAAGCAGCCCGGTTTTTTGCTCCGCAATGGGATGGTCATCGCTGGGCAAAGGATGCCGCCCAAACCCGTCGTCAATTATGCGGATGGTAACCAAGGAAAAGGGGATACGCTGTCCAATCTCAGTATTTTCCGAAACGATAAAAAATGGGTCTTTGTCAATCAAAAAACGCGGCAAACCCGTGAGTTTCCTTTCATGCAGGACAACTATCAAAAACCAAAGTGGTTTTCATGGGTCGGCAGTAATTACTATTCATCGGGGTACAGTTTCGGCTATGGTTATTGCAGCGTCTTAAAAGAAAATGGTCGCATCAATTTTATTGACCTTGATTTCAAAGAGGTTCTAGCGACCGATTATTTGGCCGGAGCCGTCGGTGGGCCGGGGCTTTTCGTGGTCGGCAACGAGTCCCAAAAAATGGGAATCGTGGACAAAGCTGGTAAGGCACGCACACCATTTGTCTGGTCGAAAATTGAACAGACGAACCGCCCGGGTTATTTTTTGGTCAGCATGGCATCCAAACTCCAAAATCAGCAACGAACGGGCATGATTGATGCCGACGGGAAAATCGTTATTGACACGGTTTACGGAAAAATCGTTCCGGCAGGGAAAGACCACCTGATTGTCGAGCGAGACAACCGCATGGTGCTGGTGGATTATACCGGAAAATGGGTTTTACCAATGGATTTTTATTCGATTGAACCCAGTTTTGGTGATTTTTTCATCATAAAATCGGTGGGCGAACCGGAGAACGTTGTCAATTCGAAGGGGGAAAAACAGTTCAAAAACAGCTACACGCATATTGAGAACTATTCTTGTCAAGGCAAAAAACAGGGCCTTGTAGTTTCTGACGGCTCATTGCTTGGCTTTGTGGACACCAATTTTAGGGTGGTTTTTATGGACACGCTCACCTCGATTAACTGTCCGCAGCAAGCTGATTTTTCCAAAAAACTGACGCATTTTCAGGTTAGGGAAGGCAGGGAGAAGTACGACCTCAAAAGTAACAGCATCCGCGACCAAACAGGGAAACGGCTTTTTCCTGGCGTTTTTGACATGATCAGTGGCCTCCCGGGTTTTGGTGACGATTTTTACTTCGTAAAAAAAGACAGTCTTTATGGCGTTTTCGACACGGACGGGAAAGTGGTTTTTCCCCTGAATTTTCTGGATATCGCTACTGAGGAAAATCCCAACAAAGGCGAAGAACGTATCATTTGGGCACGGGCCGTCGGCTCAAAAATGTACTCGGCTTATGATAAAACGGGCAAAAAAAGGCCCATTCCCGATAATTTTATGCCAAACAGCAAGCGAAACCAACTGCTGTACATCGAGAGTCCCACCCAGCAACCCCCCGTGCTGGTTTTTTCGGACGGTAGCCGAAGGTTCATAAACCCAAAGGATGCTATAAAATATGCTAAATTATGGCAAGCACCCTCGCCCGACGGCGGCTTTA
Source organism: Saprospiraceae bacterium (assembly GCA_020848965.1). GTDB lineage: Bacteria > Bacteroidota > Bacteroidia > Chitinophagales > Saprospiraceae > UBA6168. Next base: position 4,027 of record JADLHE010000618.1, on the reverse strand, counting down.
TTTTTGAGGAATCAGACGGTCAAATCCTGGTGGCGGATGCTTTTTTGAAGAACATTATACCTGAAGGATATATCGTCCCGAAAAAAATGTTTGATGGCTCTATGGAGTTGACAGGTTTGCTGACGGTCTATCAATTGCCAGCACGTTTGCAGCGGGAGGCGAGTAAATCCCAACCACCGAAAGACCAACAAACTGGAGTAGAATTACTCGCTGGGCCCGGGCAAGTGAAAGAATCACCTATAGAAGGGGCCGACCCCATTATGAGCCAAGACATGCCCACGACTTTCGAGACCAGTGGCGTCATTAATGCAAGGGGTGAGTGGGTCGTGCCGCCCAAAAAAGGGGCAAAATATCACCCGCTGTCCTATTATTTGGTGCAAGAAATGAGTTGGGCCGACCGGGACAACAGTGATATGCGCATCGAACCGTACCCCATTTTGCGGGTCAATGGGGCAACTGGGCAACCGCTATTGATTAATAGCGTATCGGGCCGGGTTTTCCGCAAAGAGAACAATTTTACGATGCGCTTGGGCAAAACCTCGCCCGACAGTCAAAATGGTTTGTACGCTGCTTATTTTGACCATCGGGGAAAACAACTCACCGATTTCAACTTCCACCTAAGCCGCGAGATTTTTCTCAAAAACCGCACGCTTGTGACCCTTTCAGATAAAGATGGGCTGCAGACCAATCAAATATTGGATGTAAAAGGTAATGTCATCGTTGACTTCGGCAACATCACCGTCCATCCGCCCCGAGGCTCCAGTGGGTCTGTCGAATATTTTGTGACCCAAGAAGGCGACAGTGAACTCAACGGCCTGGTTGATTCGACGGGCCGGGTGCTGCTGCCATTCCAGTTCCAAAACCTCGAAATCGTAGCGCCCGGAAAATTGCTTTCCTGCCGGAACAATTCCAGTGGAACGGATTTAATGGACTGGCGCGGTACGGTCATTTTTTCCTCACCCAAAATCGAGTTTTTCAAGTGTCAAGCCGCTTTGGACGGCCATTTGCTCGCCACAACGGGAAGTATCACCGTGGTGATATCGCCCGATGGGAAACTGGTTCGGACATTGCCTTACGAGTGCAGAACTGTTTCAAAAGCAGTGGAATTTCAGCGGTTTGCGGAGTTTTTGGACAAGAAAACCAACCAGCTGTTTTGGATTGATTTCGTATCGGGAGTCGAATTTCGGGAGTGATTCTTTCAGGAAAAGATAACCTTTGGGGGTGTAGAAGCGGATGCGGCTCCTTGCATGCTCAAACGGGTTTTGAAAGTGGTAAATATGGATGATTTCTAATATTATTCTGCTGCTTTTTTCATCCATCCCAACACCATTTTCAGTTCCCCATACGAATACTTTTCCCCAAAATGCGCCTTGGCAGGTGCCTTGCTGAGGGAGCTTCCTTCGTGAAATAATCGGCGATTTCGTCCACTTTCGCCTTGTCCAGCACCTCATAAATCTCCAGTTCGCCACCTTCTGCCTCCTGCACAAAAAACAGCGCCCCACAAAGCCCGCTCGCCGCCAGCCAGTTCAGCGCTTTTTGCGTGAAAGGATAGGGCTGGGCGTAAGGCTGCTCCAGCGGGTTTGGCTCTTGCCATGAGGGGTAGCCGGGCTTGCTGTTGCGGCGCACGGGGCGCACGGAGAGGTTGTTTTTCTTGCTCATTGCTTTTGGTTTTAATAGCCCCGTTGCTGTTTGGCCCAATTGATATAGTCCAACGCCATTTTTTCAAGCTGTTTCAATACGTCTTCTTTGTAAATTGAGTACCTATTGAATCGGTCTTCAATAGCTTGCGCTATTTCATCTTCGGTGGCGTTTGGATGTTTTTTTATGTAATCCTCTCTTTTTCTGCTGCGTATTCGGTTTTCATCTTTCTTTGAAATCTGGTAAATGAACCTGTCGTCCTGCTGACTTATGATGGCTATGTACCGTTTTTTTGCATCAGCGTCACGGAATAAATCATTAGCCTCTGCCATGCTGACTTTTTTAGCGTCGAGCCATTGAGCAGCTTGTTCGGCTGCCGCTGCCCAGTCGTATTTAGCATTGGAAATAAGCTTTTTAATTTCCTCCCGCTTTTCCATATCATAATGCTCGAAATCATAATAAGCGTCTTTAATCCTACTCAAAAACTGCAATTGTTGCTTGGCATCGCAGCGGGTGGCCGTTTCAGCCAAAATGTCAGCATACCAATCTTCACGTAGCCAATAGGCTTGAAGCACATCCATTGCAATGTCCAACCCTTGGTTTCGCTCCTCGCTTGGGTCGGTGGACAATGTGTTCCTTAAATATTGCTTGAATAAACTGGAATTAATACCAAAAGAAGCCCTGTTTTCAAGTCGGTGCTCAATGAAATGTTCATAAAAAATAAAGCGGTAGTCGTCCTGCCAGTCTGGCAATCCGCTGCTCACCATATTTTGCAGTTTTTTGATAAAATCCAGTGTGGATGAGTCCTTGTGTTTTAAATTGGAAAGGTCGTTCAGCATTTTTTTTATGCTATATCCATGTCTGAATATTTCTTGGTCAGCTATTCGCATTTCATTTAATGCCTTTCTTTCATTTAATATTTTTTCAGTAGATTCATCCCATGGGGTGGTCATGCCTTCGCCCATTCTTTGCCAGTCCAGCCAGACATAGCCTATATTTTCCTTTTCATCGTACGCATCCACTTCGACCAAGCCATTTGGGGTGCTTAGGGTCATCCGTTGCATTTGGAAACCCTGCGCCCTGAACAAGCTGTCAATAACGGCCTTTGCATCATTAGTTTGCATCCTTTGCGGCAAGCCTGTGCCAAATTTAGAGGGCCGATAGGGCAGCCCCATCCGCTCTTGCGGAAATGGATTCCCCAACGTATCCTTATCCATACGCTCCATTTTATCGGGTTGCTTCACAACGCCGCCTTCTGCCTCCTGCGCAAAAAACAGCGCCCCGCAAAGCCCGCTCGCCGCCAGCCAGTTTAACGCCTTTTGCGTGAAAGGATAAGGCTGAGCATAAGGCTGCTCCAGCGGGTTTGGCTCCTGCCAGGAGGGGTAGCTAGGCTTTTTTGACTTGCGCACGGGGCGCACGGAGAGGTTGGGTTTGTTTTTCATTAATGATGCTTTAATAGCCACGTTGCTGCTTGGCCCATAGAATGTAGTCGAGGACGTGTTTTTCGAGGTTTGCGACTATGTCCTCCTGAATAATTTTATTATCAGTCATGCCAAAAAACCTATCTATCTCAAAATGAAAATCTGAGCTGTCAGCACTTGGATTTTTTGCTATAAACCGTTCAAACGCTCTTTGCCTCAATTCTTCTTTTGAATTTTTGGAATAATAAAAAAGGCACCTACTATCAGACTGACTTATGACCGCTACGTATCGTACACCATTTGTTGCGTCATTTTCCAAAGCCATTATCTCAGCTTTATTGGCCTTTAATTCATCCAGCCATCGCTTTGATTTTTCTACTGCCTGCTCCCATTCATGGCCTTCGTTCGTTAGTGCATCTTTTAAATATTTTTCTCGCTCAGGATAAGATTTTTGAAAAGCAATATAAGCAGCTTGCAAGGTTTTAAATGCTGAGATTCGGGTTTGGTAATCGTCATGTTTTGCTGCCATTAACAAGGCATTTAACGCCCAATCATCCCTTAATAAGAAGGCATCTTGCACACTCATGGCTTTGTCCAATTCAATTTGTCTAGCCTCACCAGCGGGCATGACCAAAATATTGTCATAAAATAGCCTGAGCTTGTATGGAAGCCTAGGGTAAACACCCAATGGCATCAAATCCCTCAAGATAAACTCATAAAAAAGAAGGCGGTATTCATCTTTCCAGGCATATTCTTTTTGGTCAATCAATGACTTCATTTTGCTGATAAAACCAGTTTGGTCGGGCGTAACCTTATACCTCCACCAATATTTTTGATAAATTTGTTGAACAGAGCGGTTGCACTCCTCGATTATATCATCGCCAAATCGGACTTTTTCTTTTAAAATTTTATTATCCCAATCGTAATCTTCCCATGAAATGTAAAGGTCTTTGTCCAAACGATAAAGC
>JADLHE010000617.1 GCA_020848965.1 Saprospiraceae bacterium | reverse complement strand
TTGGAAGATGGTGCGCTGCTGATTGACAGCATGGACGTCATCCGCTTGGTAGAGAAGGCCATCGGTGGGTCATTGGATGAAATGACCTCCTCGGCGGTGGACGAAGCCTTTGTGGAGCAGGCTTTGGAGGAAAACCTTTTCGTGAAAAACGCCGAGGTGCTGCTCACCGCCGACAGCAAGGTGAAAATCAATATTGAGCAGCGGATACCCATTTTGCGGGTTTTCGATAAGATGGGCGCACAGTATTATATAGACAACGGCGGCGCAAGAGTGCCTTGGTCAAGGCACTTTACCACCAGAACGCTGGTGGCAACAGGGAATATCCCACCGCACACACCGGAATTTTTGGAAAAAAAGAACAACGTGCTGCACGACCTTTATGACCTGACCAATTTCATTCTCGCCGACCCGCTTTGGAAGGCGATGATAGAGCAGGTCCATGTCACGGGCAACAACGATTTCGTGCTGGTGCCAAAAGTCGGTGACCAGAGCATCATCCTCGGCAAATGGGACGCAGATGTGGAAGGCAAGTTCAAGAAATTGAAAACCTTTTACGAAGAAGGCATTAGCCGAGAAGGATGGCGCAAGTACAAAACGATGGACCTTCGGTACCGAAACCAAGTGGTTTGTGAACGGAGGTGATTTTTTTGATATAAGATATAAGACGTACGATATAAGATATAAGATTTGGGGACGCAGTTGCCTGAAAATCTAATATCTGAAATCAAACATCTTATATCTGAAATCAAAACAACAGCTTGAAATTCAACAACTTACTGTAACCTAAAAGACTCATTCTATTGAGCCATTAAAACATCATGATTATGGATTATCCAAACTTCTCCTCCCAGGATTTGGTGGTCGCCCTCGACATCGGCACCACGAAAGTCTGTGCCATTGCCGGTCGCAAGAACGAGCATGGCAGGCTCGAAATTCTCGGAGTCGGCAAAGTTGAGAGTGAAGGCGTTATGCGTGGCGTGGTGAGCAATATTGAAAAAACCGTAAAGGCTATCTCGGAGGCTATTGCGCTAGCGCAAAGAGCTGCGGGAACGGAATTCAGGGTTGCGCACGTGGGCATCGCAGGCCAGCACATCAAGAGCCTCCAACACCGGGGCTTGCTGACCCGTGACAACATCCACACCGAAATCGGTCAGCGTGACATTGACAAACTCGTCAATGACATGTACAAACTGGTTTTGCCACCCGGCGACAAAATCCTGCATGTGCTCCCACAGGAGTACACGGTGGACGACGAGCAAGGCATCGTTGACCCCATCGGCATGAGCGGGGTGCGTTTGGAAGCCAATTTCCATATCATCACTGGCCAAATCACGGCTACGCAAAACATCGTGAAATGCGTGGAGCGGGCTGGCCTACGGGTGGCGAGCCTGATGCTCGAACCGATTGCCAGCGCTGCGGCTGTACTTTCCGAAGAGGAAAAAGAGGCGGGCGTCGCATTGGTGGACATCGGTGGTGGCACCACGGACATTACCATCTTTAAGGACGGCATCATCCGGCACACGGCGGTCATCCCGTTTGGTGGCGGCGTCATCACCAAGGACATCAAGGAGGGCTGCAACGTAATGCAGAACCAGGCCGAAAAGCTCAAGGTAAAGTTTGGCAGCGCCATGGCCGAAGAGGTTTACGACAATCGAATCATAACTATACCCGGCCTGAAGGGCAGGGAACCCAAGGAGATTTCTGAGAAGAACCTTGCCAGAATTATCCAGGCCCGCATGGAAGAAGTTCTCGACTATGTGATTTGGGAAATCCGTAGGAGTGGCTACGAGGGCAAGCTCATCGGCGGCCTCGTGCTAACCGGCGGCGGTGCTTTGATGAACCATGTTGAAAAACTGACCGAGTTCCACACGGGCATGACTACCCGAATTGGTACGCCTGTTGAGCATTTGGCCCACGGCTACCATGAGCAGTTGCAAAGCCCGGTTTTTTCCACAGTCATTGGCTTGCTGATGAAAGGCATCCAAGATGTGGAAGAGGGTAGGGTGCGCTATCAGGAGCCAGTTTCCCAACAATCTGCTGCATCGCAAGCAGTGGAAGAAATGGAGGCAGCCGAAATGGGAGCCGAGAGCAACCAAGCTGGCAATGGACTCTTCAACAAAATTTTTCAAAAAACGAAAGAGTGGTTCCAAACGGAGCCGGATGCAGAATTTTAATAAGGGATGAGGGATGAGGAATCAGGAATAAATTACCTGCCTCGTCATCCCTCATTCCTAATCCCTCATTCCTAAAATTAGCAGTTATGATATTCAAACTTCTTGACGAGAAAAACTCAGCACCTATAATAAAGGTGATAGGTGTAGGCGGTGGTGGCTCCAACGCAGTCAATCACATGTTCAAGCAGGGCATCGTTGGCGTGGACTTCGCCATCTGCACCACCGACCAGCAGGCGATGGAGCAAAGCCCTGTTCCCACTAAAATACAACTTGGCCCCACACTCACCGAAGGACGTGGAGCTGGCTCAAAACCCAATATCGGCAAATTGTCGGCAGAGGAAAGCATTGACGAAGTGCGGACTTACCTCACCAACAATTGCAAGATGCTCTTCATCACGGCGGGCATGGGCGGTGGCACTGGCACTGGTGCTGCGCCAATCATTGCCAAGGCTGCCCAAGAAATGGACATCCTGACCGTGGGCATCGTGACCCTGCCTTTTACATTTGAAGGTAACAAGCGGGTGTACCAAGGCTTGGAGGGTTTGGATGAACTCAAAAAGTACGTGGACACCATTATAGTTATATCAAACGACAAACTGAAGGCCATCCACGGCAACTTGACCATCTCGCAGGCTTTTGGTCAAGCAGATAATATTTTGACAACGGCGGCCAAGGGCATTGCCGAAATCATCACGGTGCCAGGTTATGTGAACGTGGACTTCGAGGACGTGAACACGGTCATGCGCAACAGTGGCGTGGCCATTATGGGTACCGCCATTGCCGATGGCGAAAACCGTGCGAAGCGTGCCGTTGACGAAGCGCTGAACTCGCCGCTGCTAGAAGAAAACAATATCCGGGGTGCTCAGCACATCCTCATCAATATAACTTCTGGCAAAAAAGAGGTGACGATGGAGGAAATCTTCGAAATCACGGAGTTCGTGCAGGAAGAAGCCGGAGCGGGCACCAACCTCATCTGGGGTAACTGCTACGACGAAACACTTGGCGAGAAACTGAGCGTTACCATCATTGCCACAGGTTTTGAGCGGAACCAGACCAAGCCAAGCTTGTCGGGTGCCAAGCCGGAATCCAATGCACGTCCTGTTCGGGTTTCTTTGGATGAAGACGATTTTTCGCCAAAAAAAAACTTTTTGAGCACACTTGGTGAAGACGACGACCGTGCTGCCAGCAATTCGGGCAATACGTTTGAGTTCCCAGAGGTTACTGAAAAGTTCAACAAGTACAGCCGGTTCAGTCATGAAGAGCCGTATGTGCGCAATACCCGTGACCGGGAGGAAGAAGAGCGCCAGCACCGTTTGGAAGCAGAGCGTCGGCGGAAGGAACGTTTGGCAAGCATTGCCAACAAACCCAAGTTGAGCAACCCGCAAGCGGTGAACGAATTGGAGAATGTGCCTGCGTATATGCGCAAAGGTATCAACCTTGATGACGTTCCGAATTCCGAAGAAATCGGCTATTCCAAATGGACGGTATCTGAAAGCGAAGGAGAACCACAGTTCAGGGAAGGCAATCCCTACCTGCACGACAATGTGGACTAATTAATTGTTGGTGTGTTGAATCATTTGATTGTTGGCGCTATGTCGTTAGCAATTCAACAATTTAGCAATCACACAATTCAAACGTTTTTATTTTTAGCCATCATAACTTGCTAATCCAAGTTTCGGGCTTGGGCCGTTTGTGCCCAAGCCTTTTTTATTTCTATTTGATGTCAAGAAGTTGTTCTAAATTCCGTTGGCATGGTGTTTGCCTATCAGCGTTAGACCATTATCCCTCCTTGCGATTACCTCCATTATTCGCTTCGATTTTCCCGACAATTTGATTGAACAAAGATTAGTAGA
>JADLHE010000616.1 GCA_020848965.1 Saprospiraceae bacterium | reverse complement strand
TGATTGTGTAAATTTTAAACCAAGGTATTTTAGCAATTGAAAGATACGAGTCAGGAAAATCTGAAATAGTAAATGTTTGATTAATTAAATGTTTTTTATCATCTAATTTTTTAGGACTTTCAATAAATGCTTCAAACATTGTATTCAAAGGAGTGTAATCGTAATCGCCATCGTACCCCAAAAAATTCCACAGCATTTTTGAAAACTGATCACCTATTGGAATTTGCATCCCATCAATGTTTTTTGCCTCACTTGAAAAGCCCGCACCCAAAAATAATACGACCTCATTCATGCCGAGTTTTCCTAACAAATACTGCTCGTCAGCTTTTTGAAACATAATATTTAATTTAAAAAGTTTTACTATTATTTCACGCCACCCGATAAATCTCCCCCTCCAACTCCCGCACCGCCGCCAAAAACCGCTCCTTCCCGCCAAACTCCCGCAGTATTTCAATGGGGGAGCCAAAATGGGTCAAGGGGCGCACTTTCAGCACGTCGAGGGATTCGAGGTTTTCGATGCCATCATCAGCGTATTTGTCAAGCGGTGTTCCGCACCAATGCCAGCCGCTAAGCGGAAAGCGAGGTGTCGAACGGCTTGTATAATTGTTGTTTGATTTTGTGGTTTGGCGATGCCCTACGGCCAACCAAGACCTGGCACTACTGGAAGTGGTGCGGATGCCTTGCGGCTTTGTTATCTGCTTGAATGGGAGGTTTACGGGCGTCATACGCTTGGTTGTTGAGTTCGGGTTAAAGGTATGGTCTATCTTTATAATAACAAAAGGAAGTTGGGGGAAAATGACAAATAGCAATGATTTGGGTTTGCTGCTTTATCCCCGTCCATCTGCGCCATAGGTCAATACAGAAGCTCGATAGCATCGTCCCGGAGCACCCTCGGCCTTTACAGAAGCTCGATTCCCCCGTCCCGGAGCACCCTCAGTCAAAACAGGCGCAGCCTTCCCCTTTACAGAAGCTCAATAAGTTAGAAAAGGAGCACCCTTTCTCTTTGCAGTTGCTCGATAAGTCACGGCAGGGGCAGCCTTCCCCTTTGCAGAAGCACCCTCGGTCAATAAAGAAGCGCCCTTCCCCTTTACCGACGCTCGATAAGTCAAGGCAGCATGCATTTTCGGACTTTTAAGCAATGTTGAGCGCTTCGCCAATGCCTAGCCAATCAACAAACCTGCCGTGATGGCTGTGATAAACGTGGCAATCGTGCCGCCAATCATGGCTTTTAGGCCGAAGGAAGTCAGGGTCTGCCGTTGGCCGGGGGCCAGTGCGCCGATGCCACCGATCTGGATGCCGATGGAGGCGAAATTGGCGAAGCCACAAAGCGCATAAGTGGAAATCAGGATGGACTTCTCCGACAGGAATTCCCGCACCTTGGGTATTTCGCTGTAGGCCACGAACTCATTGATGGCGGTCTTCGTGCCCAGCAATTGGCCGACCAACATGATGTCGTTATTGGGTACACCGAGCAGCCATGCCACGGGCGAGAACAGTATGCCCAGGATGAACTGAAGGTTGAAGCTCTTGAAGCGGCCATCGGTGAAGTTTTCGACGAAACCGTTGAGGCCCGTCCAGCCGCCAATCCAGTTGGTGAGGATATAGTTGAGCATGGATACCAGCGCCGTGAAGACCAAGAGCATCACGCCCACGTTTACGGCCAAGCGAAGGCCGTCGGTGGAGCCTTTGGCAATGGCGTCCAGCACATTGGTGCCAGCCTGCGAGCGGGGGATGTCGAGCTTCTGCATGTCCACGGTGACCTCACGGGTTTCGGGCATCAAGATTTTGGCCACCAAAATGGCCGCTGGCGCCGACATGACGGAGGCCGTGAGCAGGTGCGTTGCAAAAATCTGCTGTTGCACCGGGTCGTCGCCGCCAAGTATGCGCACATAAGACGCCAGCACGCTGCCCGCTATATGCGCAAACCCACCGACCATGATGACGGCTATTTCCGACTTGGACATGCCCTCCAGGTAGGGTTTCACCACCAGCGGCGCTTCTGTTTGCCCGATAAATATATTGGAGGCGGCGGCCATGCTCTCGGCCCCGGTCAGTTTCATGGTCTTCGACATCACCCAAGCTATGCCTTTTGTGATGAACTGCAGGATGCCGAAATAATACAGCATGGAGGCTACCGCCGAAAAGAAAATGATGGTGGGCAGCACATTGAAGGCGAAATTGATGACGGGCGATTCCACGTTGCCGGTCACAAACGACTTGAATAGAAAGGCGCTCCCTTCATTGGTGAACTCCAGGATTTTTACGAAAAAAGAGGAAATGCCATCGAAAATGCTGCGCACAATGCTGAGTTTCAGCACGAGCAGCGCCACGACGAATTGAAGCACAAAAGCGATGCCGACCAGCCGCCAGTTGATGTTTCGGCGGTCGTTGCTCATCAGCAACAGGATTCCAAGGAAGACAGCGAGGCCAAGCCCGGCCCTGAGAAAATCAAGTATCATGTGGTGTTTGTTTTGTTTTGCCGTAAATGTAAATCGGAATTCTTGTTTATTGCATAGTGGGGCGGAGAAAGGGGATTTTGCGGCGCTCCTTACCAGTTCGTAAAGGCCCGGTTGTAAATCCTGTCCACCAATTCTTTGTTGATGTTTTCAATCAAGGATTCCTGCACGTCCAAGAGGTTTTGGTCGGCCCCGAAAAAATCCTCGAAAGAGAACTGCTGCTTCCAGTTGGCTTTTTCGTCCTTGTTGTTGACGAAATTGACATTCACCGAGATGGTGAGTTTGTTGAAGCCAATCTGCTCGCCCGCCTTGGGCGCTTCGGAGGTCACCCTGAAGTCGGTAATGGCGCCCGTAAACTCAATATCCGGTTCTTCGTCGTTGTATTTGAGGCGGGTTTCCGTCCGGATTTTGTCCTTTAGCCGCTCCGTAAAATCACGGGGCAGGGTCGGTACGGCGCCAGCCGATTGGCTTTCAAATGTCTCTACATAATAGGTGTTGATATTCGGTGGAATGCTGATGCCCGCTAGGGAATAGCCATTGCCACGTATCATGCAGCCTTGCAAAAGCAGGGCAAAACCTAGCAGTGTGAATAGACAAATTGGATTGCTGAGCCTTGTTTTCGACAACATATTTTGCGGTTCTGTGTTGAACATTTTTTTTTTAATGCCCGAAGATAAAACCTCTCAGAAAATAACGCTTTTAATGCGCACCTGATGAACTCGTTTGCTAAACTTTAAAGGTCATCGCCATTATGCTTTCTATAATTATCTACGCTGTTTTTATCTATTCCATTTTACTCATCTGCGTGCCAAGGGGCAATTTTGTCTCCGAGGGACTGCACTTGCCTTTCTGGCTGTTCACCGTTCATCAACTGGCAAAACCCAAGCCCAAAGGCCAAAAAATCAAGTACGGCAGCCATTTCAGGCAATACCTTTTGCATTTTCCGGCAGCGCCAGAAAGCGAAGCAAAGCAATTTGTGGTGATTTACACGCACGGCAGCGGTTGGCAGTTCGGAAGGCCGGAAATGTTCAAGGCCAATGCCCAATGGTTGGCGGAGCAAGGCTACCATGCCTTTTTCTTGACCCACCGCCGGATTCCGCAATGCGATATTCGCCAATTACGGGAGGACATGGCCCTGGGCATCAAAACGGTAGTGGATGAACTCCAGCGCTTGGGCTTATCAGACAAGAAAATCATCCTCTGTGGCAATTCGGCGGGAGGACATCTTTCAGCCTTGGCGCTGTTCGATAAAAGTCTGTTGAATGCGGTGCAATTGAACCCAAGCCTAATTTCAGCCGCTGTGTTTTTTTCTTCGCCCCTTGATTTTTCGGCCATGTGGAACTCGCCGCCTTTGCTCATGCTCACCCGAATGAAGGACGAAAACCTGCTGCGGCTCGCCAACCCGATAACCTACGTGGACAAAGCGTCAACCATACCGATTTTGTTGGTGCATGGCGGCAAGGATGGCTTGGTGGAAATCGAAAGCTCCATCTCTTTTCATCGAAAATTGCAAGAGCTTGGCACTAGGAATTTGCGGTTTGAAATCCTCAAAGGAGGTACCCATTTGGATGCCGCATCGTGGTGCTTTCCGATGCATCCCTGCAATAAGGTCTTCAGTGATTGGTTGGAAAAGCTTGAGAACCAGTGATTTGCGCTACTATTTTTGTTTTTCGATGAAAAAATCCATGAGTCCAGCGGTCAACATCAGCCTGCCCATTATCCGGATGAGTACAAGTAATTGCTGCAAGCAGAAAAAGACCAAAACCAAGCACGCCGTCACCATTCCCGATTTGCCTTCCAGCGTCCAGTAAATTGCGGTAGCAGCCAATTGAAGCAAGGTGAAGCAGAGGAAAATCCCCATCGTTTTGAAAAAATGCCGGGCAGTGAAGCCTAGCCCCTTTTTCATTGCCCGCCAAACTGAAACGCCTTGTTCCAGAATGGCCGTTCTTGCAATGACGGAGGCATTGAACAGGTAGATGACGCCCATTAGCCATACGATTACGACGGCCAGCAAGTAGCCGAGCACTGTTTTTTCAGTGGCCATCGTTTCCAGGTTCGTTTGCAATTGGCCTAGGTAGGGTAGGAGGGTAAAGCCAGTCCAAATCAGCAGTAGCAGCAGGAAAAGGATTGCTGTCAAAAGAAAGCGGGAGAAATAGGTCGCCCCGCCCGTCCAGAAACCAACCCAATTGGCTGTTTTTTTATGGAGTGTATATAAAATG
>JADLHE010000615.1 GCA_020848965.1 Saprospiraceae bacterium | reverse complement strand
ACTTCACCGAGCCGTATTGGAAGACTTCCGTAAAGGCGGTCTTAGCAACGAGTCACTTGCCGTTGTGGAGAAACTGGCTGGCGAATTGGTGCAGCAGTACAAGAAATAATGATGAATTATGAATGATAAATGATGAATGGTGGGTCTGGTAGATTCATCATTCATCATTCATCATTCATCATTAAGTCCAAATGGCAAACTTAAAAGCAGTTCGGGAGCGGATAACTTCCGTCCAAAATACGCAGCAGATCACGAAGGCCATGAAAATGGTTTCGGCTGCCAAATTGCGCAGGGCGCAAACAGCCGTTCAGCAAATCCGCCCGTATGCCGACAAGCAGAACGAGATGCTCCGCAATATCCTCTCTAACTTGGGAGGCGAAGCCAATACCAGCTTTGGTGTGGAGCGACCGCTGAAAAAAGCTTGCATCGTAGTTGTTACCTCTAATCGTGGCCTAGCGGGTGCCTTCAACACCAACGTTATCAAAGCGGCTATCAACACTATTGAGGACAAATATGCGGAGGTGCTCAAGGAGGGCAATCTCACCATTTTGCCGATAGGCAAAAAAGGTAACGATGTGCTGCGCAAGCGCTACCCAAATGTCACTTTTATACGCGACTATGTTGAGATTTTCAGCGACCTCAGCTTTGAAAACGTTGCACAGGTTTCCCAGCGCCTGATGGATGGCTTCTCTGCGGGGGCTTTCGACTCCGTGACGGTAGCTTATGGCCGTTTCAAAAACGCCGCTACTCAGTTTGCCGAAGCCGAGCAATGGTTGCCTGTTTTAAAGATGGAAACCTCTGGCGACAGCAATACCAAGGCAGACTATATTTTCGAGCCAGACATGAACAGCCTGCTCGAAACCCTCGTGCCGAGTATTCTCCAAACCACTTTCCACAAGTACCTACTCGACACTCACGCTTCTGAGCACGGGGCCCGTATGACGGCTATGGATAAGGCGACGGAAAACGCCAACGAGATGTTGAAAGACCTGAAATTGATGTACAACAAAGCCCGCCAAGAGGCTATCACTGGCGAAATCCTCGAAATCGTGGGTGGTGCAGCGGCGCTTGAAAGTGCATAGGTCTGAGTTGCCGGCTTTGGCCGTATCCAGTTCAGGCGTTTGATTTTCCATACAAAAAGGCTTGTTTGCTAGTGCGGACAAGCCTTTTTTCATCCCAAAAATTGGAAATTATTCCTGCCCTGACACCCACCAGCTAGAATATAGTAAACATGATTTCCACCCTTCGCCGTCATCCTGCCAGCAGGGCCACAGGGCTTTTGTTCAGTTGTTTCGGATTGCTGTTCGGGACCTGGGCGGCCTTTATTCCCTTTGTAAAGCAACGGTTCGGGCTGGACGAAGCGCAGTTGGGTATGCTCCTGCTTTGCATGCCTGCTGGCACTTTGCTGATGAACCCGTTGTCAGTGCCGATACTTCATAAATGGGGTGCAGTAAAATCAACATTGGTGTTTCTGCCGGGATCTTCCGCCATGTTTATACTGCCGTTCATCATGCCAAATGTATGGCTCACAGGGTGCTCCCTGTTTTTGGCGGGCATGGCCTTTTCTATGGTAAATATGGCGCTGAACACCTGCGCCTCGCACATCGAACAACGGGAGGGGCTGCGAATCATGGCTACCTGCCACGGCCTTTGGAGTACTGGCGCAATGGCGGCCTCTGCTTTGGCGGGATTCGTCGCAAGCACTGGCGTAGCCCCTAGTTTTTATGTAGGATTGATTTTTTTGCTGGAACTAAGCGCTGTTTTTGCCCTAGGCAATTGGTTATCTGGTGTGCCGGAAGAAAAGCACTTCCCTGAATCACAAAAACCAAAGACATCAAGCGGGTTCATGCTGCCCAGCCCAGCCCTATGGCTGCTAATAGGCATCAGCCTTTGCACCAACCTAACCGAAGGCACCATGGCCGATTGGTCTGCTGTATATTTAAGGGAGGTGGTTGAAGCACCCGAAGTGCAAGTCGGCTGGGGCTTTGCTGCTTACGCCTTCTTCATGGCCAGTGGGCGTTTCGTCGGTGACGTGCTGATTGGCCGGATAGGGAGCCGAATCGTACTCCTCACAGGAGGTATCGTCGCAGCTACAGGCTTGTTCTTGGCCGTATTGTTCCAAAATATAGCTGCTTCGTTGGTTGGCTTCGCAATGGTCGGTGCAGGTGTTTCACTGGGTGCCCCCATCTTGTACGCAGCTGCGGCCAAAGTACCAGGCATGGCTCCTGGCGCTGGTCTTGCAACTTTGAACACGTTTGCGATGGCGGGCTTTCTCGGCGGCCCGGCCTTTATTGGTTTTTTGGCCAAGGCCTTTGGTTTGCCGACAGCCTTGGCCGTAGTGGCTTGCTTTGGCTTATTCTGGGCATGGCGGGCTAGCAAGATGTCAAAAAAGATAGACGCTTAATTCCCTTCTCCTATTTCCCGCAGCACCTTCTGCACCCGTTTCCTTCTTTCTTTTGCCTCCACCACCGTCGGCGGGGCGGCCCGCTCGGCGCAGTCCTTGATGGGGCAGCGCTCGCAGGTGGTGTTCACTTCCCGGCGGGCGATGGCGGGGTCGTCGAGGAACTTCACCCGTTTGCGCAGCGAAGCATCTAGGAGGATGCCCACGGTGATGCTCACGTTCTGGTCGGGCGAGGGGTAGGCCGGACGGGCGAGGGTGAAGCAGAGGTATTCGTCCTTGGTGTCGTGGTAGCGGCTGCGTTGTGCCGAGACGAGCGCCCCGGTGTACTTGCCGCCCTGCTGCATCTGCGAGAGGTCGTTGAGCAGCGAGGTGGCCAGCCAGCGGCGGCAGTAGTGCTCGCTGATGGCATTGCCGTGTGGTTGGTGGCGGCGGTTCAGGTGCAATTCCTTGTCCATTTTGAAATGCCCGGTGGCGGGCGTTTGGATGAAACGGAGCAGGAAAAGTTTCTCCAAACCGAAGAACTGCGGCAGCACGTTGGTCATGCGCTGGAAAAGCATCTCCGGCGATGCCTGGTATTTGCGCAGCAGACCGAGGATGAACTCCCCGTCCCAGCGAGGCAGTTGGAAGAAGGCCTCCATGTCCCGGTTGAACGCCTCCCGGTTCAGCAGCAGCGCCGCCGAGAAGTAGCCGGCCTTGAAATGGCTGAGCACTTCCTCAAAGGAATTGACCCGCAAGAGGGCAGCGGTATTGGCCCGTTCTTTTAAGCCTAAATAATTGAATCCCAGCTCTTTACCGAACTGAAATGCCTTTTGCATATCGTTCAGCTTGCCGTTGAGCAGCAGCTTTTTCGCCTTCGGCAAATAGACGGAACGGATGTCGGCCAGCTCCGGGTAGGGCGTCAGGCCGTTCTCGACGATGGTATAGCCGTAGCGTTTTTCGAGGAGCCGGGCGAGGGCATCCACCGACACAAGGGCGGTGGTCGGGAGTTTGTTTCGCTCCGCAAAATCGGCGGCAGCCTGTTCTATTTCCTCGAAATAATTGTTGTTGAGTTCCAGGTAGGAGCGCAGCGCCCCGAAGTAGAAATTCTCCTCGGCCAGCGCATAGTTGCGGGACAGCTCGACGAGCGTGCTGATGAAGGCCCCGACCTTCAGCGGCGCATTGGCGATGATTTCCACCACCTTGGCCAGGTCGATGTCGAAGAGGTCGAGCGGGAGTTCGTTGAGGAAATTGGAGCTGAGGAGGTCGGCCACCGGGCCGAGGTTTTTGCCGAGATCGAGCGAGGTCAGTTCGGCTGCCTCCACGCCGAGCGCCCCGGCCAGCAGGGCTATTTTGTCGTCTTTCGGGAATTTTTTGCCCTTCTCGATTTCGTTCAGGTATGAAATGGACATGCCGGTTTGCTTCGCAAAATCAGCGAAATTATGTCCACGGGCTTGACGCAACTGCTTGATTTTCAACCCGAATATGATGCGCTCGTTCGGCGATTTCTGGCTCATGGGGACAAAGGTAGGGGGAATCGGGCGAAAATTCGCCGTGAAATTCGCTGCAATTTGTCGCCAAGCCCGTTTCGTGCAGCGAACAGCGGCGGATGGGTGCTAACTCTAAAAAAACTATCTTGCCAACAATTACCATCAAATCAATTTGCCAATGCAAACAGACCTCGTCCTGCGAAATATTGCAAAGCACATCCAGCTCACGCCCGATGAGCAGGCGTATTTCTTGGCCTTGCTGAAGCCAAAAACCCTGAAAAGAAAGGAGTTTTTACTGGAAGAGGGCGAGGTTTGTCGGTACTCCAGTTTCGTGACGAAGGGCTGCCTCCGCAGCTACACCCTCAATAAAAACGGCGATGAGCACGTGCTGGCCTTCGCCCCGCCAGATTGGTGGATGGCCGACATGTACAGTTTCATCTCCCAAAAGCCGGGCACGCTTTTCATTGAAGCAATGGAGCCGACCGAGGTGCTCATGCTCTCGAAAGCCGACCAGCAGCAGTTGTATTCAGACATTCCGAAGTTCGAACGGTTCTTCCGTATCATCGTCGAAAATGCCTTCGTGAGCAGCCAGCAGCGGCTGCTCGATAACCTCAGCCTGACGGCCCAAGAACGCTTCCGCAATTTTTGCCAAAAATATCCCTCGCTCGTCACTACCCTTCCCCGCAAGCAGATAGCCTCCTACATTGGCGTCACGCCAGAGTTTTTCAGCAAAATGATGAAGACGGTTTAGTTTGAGGGGTTTGAATTGGTTTGATGAGTTTGAATTGTTTGAGGGGTTTGAATTGTTCCCTCGCAACTCAAACTCATCAAACTCATCAAACCCCTCAAACCAATTTCTTAACCTAGGTTATTTTTTCCCGCCTCCATCTCCCTCCATCTTTGCACCAACAAAATCACTGAATTATGGACCGCAAAGATTTTCTCAAAAAAGGACTCATGGGCACGGGCATCTTCGCTGCCAGTGCCGCCCTCGGCAATGTGGTGAAAAACGATATTGACGAGCTGAGACCCCTTGAAATCATTGGTTTCAACCATATTCCTAATACAAAATCCAATATCATGTCGAACAACGTATTGCACAAAGCCGATACCCGTGGCAACGCCAACCACGGCTGGCTACAGAGTTACCATACTTTTAGCTTCGCAAATTATTATAACCCGGAGCGCATGCACTTCGGCGTGCTGCGGGTGCTCAACGACGACACCGTGCAGGGCGGCATGGGCTTCGGCACCCACCCGCACGATAATATGGAAATCATCTCCATCCCGCTCGAAGGCGACCTGGAGCACAAGGACAGCATGGGCAACGTGGCCGTCATCCGCAATGGCGACGTGCAGGTGATGAGCGCTGGTACGGGCATTCAGCACAGCGAGAAAAACAAAAACGGCCAACAGCCCGTGAAGTTCCTGCAAATCTGGGTGTTCCCTAACAAGCGGAACGTGGAGCCTCGCTACGACCAAATCACCCTCGACCCAGCCGACCGCAAGAACAAGCTCCAGCAAATCCTATCGCCCAATGCCGACGATGCGGGCGTTTGGATCCACCAAGACGCTTGGTTCCACCTAGCGGAACTGGACAAGGGTAAAAACATTGAATACAAGATCAAAAAAGCAGGCAATGGCGTCTATGCCTTCGTGCTCAGCGGCGATGTGACCATCAATGGCCAAGCCCTCAACCGCCGGGACGGCCTCGGCATCTGGGACGTGAACGAACTCAACATCGAAGCCGATTCCCATGCGGAACTGCTGCTGATGGAGGTGCCGATGAACGTTTAACAATTCAACAATCACAACAATAAAACAATAGAAAAATGTCAAAGACAACATGGGCGCTCGACCCAGCGCATTCCGAAATCCAATTCAAGGTAAAACACATGATGATCAGCACCGTTACTGGTAAATTCGACCGCTTCAATGTGGAGGTGGCCGCTGAAGGTGAAGATTTTAACAATGCCGACATCAGCTTTTCTGCCGAGACAGCTTCCGTGAACACGGGCAGCGAACAGCGGGACGGCCACCTGCAAAGCCCCGATTTTTTCGATGCGGCTACATATCCAAACCTCAGCTTCAAGGCCACTTCTTACAACGCAGCTAGTGGCGAACTGAAGGGCGATTTGACCATCAAGGACACGACCAAGTCCGTGACTTTGGAGGCTGAATTCGGTGGCATCGGCAAAGACCCTTGGGGCAATACCAAGGCTGGCTTTACCCTTTCCGGTAAAATCAATCGCAAGGACTGGGATTTGAGTTGGAACGCTGCACTGGAAACAGGTGGTGTGCTGGTGAGTGAAGAAGTGAAACTTTTGGGCGAAATCCAGTTGGTGAAAGCTGCCTGATATTGAAGCTGTTTAGACTTTCCTCATTTGGCTAAAAATGGCGCTTTTCCGCCCAGAAACCAGCAATTTCCTCGGCAATAGCCCCACTATTCCCTCGAAAATTCCCAATTTCTGGACGAAAATTCCCTCATTTTTAGCTCAAACAGGAAAGTCTAAACAGCTT
>JADLHE010000614.1 GCA_020848965.1 Saprospiraceae bacterium | reverse complement strand
TGCGAAATTCCCCTGTTCGTCCTTGCGGAACCAGTTGACGCCGAAGATACGGGGCGCATTGGGCAGTGGGCGACCGAATTGCAGCCAGTGGTTGAAATAATCGGCCACGTGGTAGCCCATGAAGGGCAACATGGCGAAGGGGTCACGGCGTATCTTGCCCAGTTCACCAAAGGCGGCGGCGGTCATTTCAGAACCCATCGTGGCGGCAAGATATACACCGAAGTTCCAGTTGAAAGATTGATACACGAGCGGCACCACCGTGCTGCGGCGGCCACCAAAGACGAAGGCCCGCACTGCCACGCCTTGTGGGTTGTCCCAATCTGCATCAATCACAGGGTTTTGGTGCGAAGGCGCAGTAAAGCGGCTATTGGGGTGAGCAGCAGGTTTGCCACTTGCCGGGTCGTGGGGCAAGCCCTGCCAGTTGGTCATGCCCGCAGGCACTTCCTTGGTCATGCCCTCCCACCATACATCGCCGTCGGGCGTGATGGCCACGTTGGTGAAGATGGTGTTCTTTTCGATGGAAACCATGGCGTTCGGGTTCGTCTTGTAGTTGGTGCCCGGTGCCACGCCGAAGTAGCCCGCCTCTGGGTTGATGGCGTACAAACGGCCTTCTTCGCCTTCTTTAATCCATGCAATATCATCGCCAACGGTGGTCACTTTCCAGCCGTCCAAGGCTTTGGGTGGTATCAGCATGGCGAAGTTCGTTTTGCCGCAGGCAGAAGGGAAGGCTGCTGCCACATAGGTCTTCTCGCCATTTGGGTCTTCCACGCCTAGGATGAGCATGTGCTCAGCGAGCCAATTTTCTTCCTTGGCCATCGTGCTGGCGATGCGCAGGGCAAAGCATTTTTTGCCGAGCAATGCGTTGCCACCGTAACCGCTGCCATAGCTGATGATATAGCGCTCTTCGGGGAAGTGTACGATGTATTTGTCCTTGATGTCGGGGGCGCAAGGCCATTTCACGTCCGGCTCATTGGCTTCCAGCGGCTTGCCCACCGAGTGGATGCACTTCACGTAGTCGCCCTGTTCGCCCAGCATTTCGAGGGACTTGGTGCCCATGCGGGTCATGATTTTCATGTTCACAACCACGTATTCCGAGTCGGTGAGTTGCACGCCAAGACGGCTGAGCGGCGAGCCAATTGGCCCCATGCAAAATGGGATGACGTACATGGTGCGTCCCTTCATGCAACCCCTGAGGAGTTTGTTGAGGGTGGTCTTCATTTCCCGTGGGTCCACCCAGTTGTTGGTGGGGCCAGCGTCTTCCTTGAGGCGGGAGCAGATGAAGGTGCGGTCTTCCACACGGGCCACGTCGCTGGGGTCGGAGAAGCAGGCGAAGCTGTTCGGGCGCTTTTCGGGGTTCAACCGGATGAATGTGCCTTTCTCGACCAGTTGGTTGCAAAGTGCATTATACTCTTCATCAGAGCCGTCGCACCAGTGTACATGGTCGGGCTTCATGTGTTGGGCCATTTCATTGACCCACTTTTTCAGTTCTTCGTGAGGGGTGTTTGGCTGGTTGTCCAGCAGGAAGTTGGATGAATCAAACATAATTCAATAATTTGGTTGTTGTTCGAAAATGAAATGGTCAGGATATTTTGGTCTCACAGTCGGGAAAATAGTCTGAGTTTTGGCGCAAATTTACGGCGGTAAATCCATTGTGCCGAATAAAATCAAAATAGTTGTTGGTTTAACTGTAATTTAGAGATGTTCGAAAGTCGTTTATTTGCCGTGGCAACGTTCAAATCAAACAATTTAACAATCAAGGCAAACAACAATCGGAACTTCCAATGCGTCGTTCAATCAAAAATCTTGCAATGAATATGCGTTACACGATATTTTTCACCATTGCCGTTCTCCTTTTTGCTGCTTGCAGCAATGTTGAAACCATTGAAAACAAGGACGAAAATGGCAAATTGACGGAAAAATACACCATCAATAAGCAGACAAAGAAAAAGGAAGGCCCTTATGCTGCCTTTTACCCCAATGGCCAAAAACAGGAAGAGAGTTTTTACATCAACGACAGCCTGCACGGCGAGCGCAAGCTGTTCTATGAAAATGGGCAAATGGAGAGCCTCATCACGCTCGCCAATGGCATGTTCGAAGGCAAGTACCAGAAGTTCAACGAGGCTGGGAAACTGACCAACGAGGGGCAATACGTCGGCAACGAAATGTCGGGGCTTTGGAAGAAATGGTACGACACGGGCGAATTGCAGGAAGAGGTCACTTTCGCAGCCAACCTGGAAAACGGCCCTTTCAAGGAGTACCACAAAAACGGCAAGCTGAAAGCTGAAGGCACCTATCTCGAAGGCGACAACGAGCAGGGCGAATTGAAAGAGTATGATGAAAATGGCGAGCTTATCAAACTGATGTACTGCGAGTTCGGCGTTTGCATGGATGCTTGGACGAAAGAAGGCGGTGATATGCCCATTGATACAGCCCGAATCAAAAAACTGGCCGAGATGAAGCGGCAAGCAGAGTAACAGCGTAACACGGACTGCCAGTCCGTGAAATTAACAGGCACGGTCTGGCAGACCGTGTTACAAACGCACGGTCTGGCTGACCGTGTTACAAACGCATGGTCTGGCAGACCGTGCTACGATTTATGAAAAAACACCTTACTAACCTCTTGGTTTTCAGCGCTTTGGCATTCAACGCCCACGCTCAAATCGTTGGGGGCAACAACGCATTCGAGTTCTTGGGTTTGCCGGCCTCGGCCCGTTTGACTGGCCTTGGCGGTCATCAAATCACAGTGCAGGACGACGATGTGGCCTTTGCGCTCAGCAACCCTGCCACGCTCAACCCACAGATGCACGGGCAGCTCAGTTTCAACCATAATTTCATGGTATCGGATATTGGTGGCGGCTATTTCGGTTATGGCCATCATTTGAAG
Source organism: Saprospiraceae bacterium (assembly GCA_020848965.1). Taxonomy (GTDB): domain Bacteria; phylum Bacteroidota; class Bacteroidia; order Chitinophagales; family Saprospiraceae; genus UBA6168. Next base: position 3,127 of record JADLHE010000614.1, on the reverse strand, counting down.
AAATCGGATATCACCTTGCACGCTGGCGTGCAATACCTGAACTATGGTCAGTTTGATGCCACCGATGTGACAGGCACGGTCATCGGTGATTTCAAGGCGAAGGAACAGGCATTTACCATCGGTGCGGGCCGCAAATTGTACGAACGGGTGTCGGTGGGCGCAAACCTTCGCTATATCAGTTCGCAATTTGAAACCTACAACGCCGATGGCTTGGCGCTTGACCTTGGCGCCCTTTTCCATGACACGGTTCGTCAGGTGAGCGTTGCGCTTGTCCTTAAAAACATCGGCAGCCAAATGCAGACCTATACAGGCAGTGACCGGGAACCCCTACCCTACGAGGCCCAGCTTGGCATCTCCAAGCGGCTGAAGCACTTGCCATTCCGAATGACCGCAATTTATCGGTACCTGAACCGCTGGAACATTCGCTACGACGACCCTAACTCCCAAGAAGACACCTTCCTGTTTGGGGAAGACAGCGCCAATTCCGACCACCCAGTCCGGGACAATCTGCTTCGACATTTTGTGTTCAATGGCGAGTTTTTGCTCGGCAAAAAAGAGAATTTTCGGATGCGGATAGGCTATAACCACCTGATGCACAAAGAGACCGAAGTCCGCAATTTGCGCAGCATGTCTGGCTTTGCATTTGGTTTTGGCTTCAAGGTAAAATGGTTTCGGGTGGATTTTGGCCGCTCCGTCCAACACCTCGGCGCCGGGAACACCCATTTTTCCATCTCGACAAACTTTAAGAAATGATAAATGATGAATGATGAATGATGAATGATGAATCTGGCTCGTGCTGCATTCATCATTCATCATTTATCATTCATTATTCATAGAAATGCAAACCTTCACCACCGAGGACATCACCAATTATTACGACCATACCGAAACGCATTATCGGCAGTTTTGGAAGATGGAGCAGAGCATGGGCTTGCACTATGGCGTTTGGGACAAGGACACGAAAACGCTTGCCGAGGCCATCGTGAACACCAATCGTCAACTGGCGCTCTTAGGCGAGCTTACCGCCAACGATTTGGTACTCGATGCAGGCTGCGGCGTGGGAGGTTCCTCCATTTTCTTGGCAAAAAATATAGGCTGCCAAGTCACGGGCATCACGCTCAGCGAGCGGCAGGTTCGCACGGCATCAGGTTTTGCTGCGCAAAATGGGGTTGCACATCTTGCCCGTTTCGAGCGGATGGACTACACAAAGACCCGCTTTCCAGACCACCATTTCGATGTAGTTTGGGCCATAGAATCCATGCAGACCGCCTCGGATAAGTCCTTGTTTTTCAAAGAAATGCAGCGTGTGCTCAAGCCCGGTGGTCGGCTGCTCATCGCCGATGTTTTCAAGGAAGGCAATTGGAAAATAACGGATACGCCCGTGATGCAGACCATGCTCCACGGCTGGGCCATGAGTGATATTCTGAACACCGACCAGCTTTCCGATTTGGCAAAAAGCCATAGTTTTGAGCTGGCGAAAAACGTGGATGTTACGAAACAAGTGCGCAAGTCCATCCACAAATACCGCTGGTTTGCGATGGCGGGCATGGTCGGCACCAAATGGTACAACCTGTTCCACAATGCAACGCATTTTTCAAAGGTACACTACAAAACAGGCTTTGCGCAGTACCGAGCATGGAAGCAAGGTTTGTGGTCTTACCGACTATTAGAAATCAGAAAATCATGACATACGAAAATCTACTCGTCGCCGAAGAAAACGGCATCATCATCGTCACCGTCAATCGTCCGCAAGCACTCAATGCTTTGAACGCTGGCACATTTTCAGATTTGAAACAACTGTTTGGAACCGATATAGCGGGCCGAAAGGACATAAAAGGCGTCATCATCACTGGGGCGGGCGAAAAAGCCTTTATTGCGGGTGCTGACATCTCCGAGTTTTTGAAACTGGATGTTGCATCTGCTGCGCAATTGTCGAAGCGGGGCCACGATATTTTCCTGCTCATCGAGCGTTTCCACAAACCGGTGGTAGCGGCGGTGAACGGCTTCGCCCTCGGCGGCGGCTGCGAATTAGCGATGGCCTGCCACCTGCGCATTGCGGGCGAAAAGGCGAAGTTCGGGCAACCAGAGGTAAACCTCGGCATCATTCCTGGCTATGGTGGCTCACAACGGCTCATTCAGTACATCGGCAAAACCAAGGCAATGGAATTGCTGCTCACCGCCGATATGATTGGGGCAGAGGATGCTTTGCGATTAGGCTTGGTAAACCATGTAGTGCCAGCAGGCCAAGAAGTTGCGAAAGCTACGGAAATCATTGAGAAAATAGCCACCAAAGGCCCAGTTGCCATCCAAAAAACGATAGCAGCCGTGAATGCTTTCTTTGAATTGGGTGGGCAAGCAGGCTTTGATTTTGAAGTGACCGCCTTTGGCGATACGGCTGGTACCGAAGACTTTAAGGAAGGCGCTTCGGCGTTTTTGGAAAAGCGGAAGCCGGAGTTTAAAGGAAACTGAATGAGGAATGAGGGACGAGGGATGAGGGATGAGGGATGATTTGGGCACAGTGCTTCATTCCTCATTCCTTTTCAAGTTGCCGTAGGCGACAAACGAAGGGTTCAATAAATTCTCCCGGTTATAGCGCATAGGGTCGCCAGTTTCATAGACCAGTACCGAGCCTCCAGCTTCTTCAAGAATGATTTGCGCAGCAGCCGTGTCCCATTCCATCGTTGGAGCGATGCGGGGGTAAACATGGGCCTCGGCTTTTGCCAGCAGCAAGAATTTAAGGGCGCTGCCCCTTGATACCAGATTGGGCGAATTGTATTTAGCAATGAATGCTTCCGTCTCCGGTGTGAGGTGCGAACGGGAGCAGACGATATTCAGTCCAGCATCGGTTTGTTTAAAGCTTGCGGCAGTGATGGAAGTCTCCGATTCGTTCTTGATGAGGTATGCTCCCTCTCCGCTCACCGCCCAGTAAAGTTCATCTTGGGCGGGAATTCCAACCACGCCTACCACCACCCTACCCGCTTCCACCAATGCAATATTGATGGTGAAGTCGCCATTCTTTTTGATGAACTCCTTTGTACCATCCAATGGGTCAACCAGCCAGCAGCGGGTCCAGTGCTTACGCTCCGAATAAGGCAGCAGTTTATTTTCTTCAGAAATGATGGGGTAT
>JADLHE010000613.1 GCA_020848965.1 Saprospiraceae bacterium | reverse complement strand
TTTTGCCGTGTAAACGCTGCCCTTCACCTCGCTGGCCACGATGATGAATTCCTCTTTGGAACCGCCCGGCTTGGAGGCGATGCCGATGAACTTGAGCCGAGGGTCACGCAGGCGTTGGATACCGCTTTCACCGTCCACTGCCCAAGAACCAAGGGCCTCTTCGACCGGGTCGCCCCAAGCTTCCATGCGGAATTCGAGCTTGGTGTATTTGTTGGAAGTTTTGCCAGCGGCGGCCACTTTGGCGAGGTCGTCGTCCCAGGTGAGCGCACTGAGCTTGGCCTGTGTCTTCAGCCAAGTTTTGAAATCGGCGTGGTGCTGTTGGCGGGTCTTGCCCCGGATGTCGTCCTGGGTGTATTCCTTGCTGGTCATCCAAGCTGTGCCACGGCGTTTCAGCAGGGCATCAATAATGGCGTTGCCATTGGCGGGGTCGGTGCGGAGCAGGTTCATTTTGTCCACAAAAGCCTTGATGGACTGCTCCTTGGTCATTGGCATATTGGCAGCAGCCGCATTTTCAGGATTGCTGAGGTCAATGACCACGCCGGGAGCCGAAGTACCGGGGTTTTCGAGCATTTCCAACTTTGCCGTTTTCCAACTGCCGTTGTAAACCTTGGCGCTCGGTTCGATGACCTTCGACCAGCAATTCTGCCAGTCTGGGCTGCTGCTGTTGAGGTCGGCCCATTGCCCACCAACGCCGCCGTCCTTGCCTTCCCAAGTGATGGCACCGTCCACTTTGACATCCCAGCCAAGGGTATTGCTGTAGAAAGTCCAAGCTTTGCCGTTGATGGTGCGCTGCTCGGTGGAATAGACCGTCGCCCAGCCTTCTTTGCTGGCGGTTTTGATGATGGCGGCCAGGTCGGCAGGCGCTTTTACATCGTAGCGGAGGTTGTTTCCGTCCTTGCGGGCGAGCCAGTAGGTTTGTGCTGAAAGGTTCAGCGAAAGCATGAGGGTGGCTTGCAGCAAAAGGGCTGCGGTTAATTTTTTCATTTTAATGGTGTATTTTAAATTTAGGTTGGAGATTCAATCTCTAATAATCGCTCCCCTGCTTTTCCAGTCTTCGAAGTCAATGCCTTTGGTTTTGGAGCGACTTACAATCGCCCCGGTCAATATAGCCCCGTCCAACCTCGCATTGGTCAAATCGGCCCCGGTCAAATCGGCCCCGGTCAAATCAGCATCGTTCAATTCCGCCCCGGTCAAATTCGCCCCGACCGGATACCAGACCATCCCATTTGACAAATCCGCCTTGGTCAAATTTGCCGAATGTAATCTCGCCTCTGTCAAATTCGCCCCGTTCAACTCCGCTTTGGTCAAATTCGTCCCGTTCAACACCGCTTTGGTCAAATTCGTCCCGTTCAACACCGCTTTGGTCAAATTCGCCACGGACAACAAGGCTTCGGTCAAATTCGCCTCGGTCAAATTCGCCTCGGTCAAATCCGCCTCGGTCAACAAGGCTTCGGTTAAATTCGCCCGGTACAAACTCATCCGGCTCAACTTCGCAAAGGGAAATTTTTTATCTCCTCCTCCGTTCTTGATTTTTCGTGCCCAGCAATCTCTAGCAAACAAGGGGTGCCTAATTACCCAACATTTACCTTTATCGGCATCTTCCTGCTCTTGTCGCACTCGCTTAGAATTTAATGTACTTTGCCCCGCCGCATCCGGCAGGTTAAAGAACACAAGGCAAAGCAACATGCCAACCCCGGTGATGATATGTTTCGATTTCATTGTTTTAAAGTTTAGTAATGAAAAAAATGGTGTTTTAATTTGTCCTTTTGAAGCTTTCGAGCGCCATCAAAATTTCGCCGAAATGCTCCATCATGCCCTCGTGAAAGCCGTAGGTCGCAATGACCACAATGGCATTGTCGCCGCTCACGGGCGTTTCGAGGATGTCAATGGCCACGTCAATCGGGGTTTCTTCGCCTTGCAGTTTGGCGGTTCCTCCAGTGGAAAGGAGGGTCAGGCCGTTGACTTCCCGGTTGTCCTGTGGGTCGGTTAGGGTCAGCCCATCGCACCAGGAGCTGAACTCCCGCTGGATGTTGGCGACCGTTTCAGATACCGAGTGGTATTGTGAAATACTCGCCATAATGCGCACTTTTCCGTCTGGGGAGACGCCGACCATGGAGGCGGCGTCTTGGTCGGTTTGCCAGCCTTCGGCAAAGCCCATCGTTAGCCCAGCGCTGCTCATGTTGAGCCATTTGGCAGGCTGTGATGGTTGCCAATCGGAAGTTTCATCCTGCGCTTGCAGGTTGAGGGTGGCCAGCAATAAGCTTGCGAAGAAGAAGGATTTTATGATTTTCATGTTGAAATGGATTTTTGAAATAAATGGCAATGGATTAGTCTTCGATTCTGACAAAGTACTTATCTGCGAAAGCATCGAAATCAGCGATGCCTTTTGTCGTCTTTCGGCTGACTTTAGCGTTCATCAAATCAGCGCCATCGAACAAAGTACCCGTTAGGTTGGCCCCAACCAAATTGGCGAATTTCATGTCCGTGCCACGGAAGTCGGCCCCGCTTAAATCGGCACCCGAAAAATCCGTATGGGGGAAATCCGTACCCCGGAAAACGCCTTTGCTCAGGTTTGCCTGCGTTAAAATAGCATTGCCAAAGTCTAATCCTCTTAGGTTCTCTCCACGCAAATCTGCATTGGGCAATTCTCTTATGCCCATCTTTACCAAGGCTGCATAGCAAGCTGTTTTTTGGGGATATGGCATTTTACTACAATCTTGGGCAGCCGCTTGCTGCAAGCCCAAAAAGGCGAGGAAGAAAAGGATGCTTGCCAATTGGATTAAATTGTTCGATTTCATTGTTGATTGGTTGTTGAAAAATTGTTGGTGAAAATTGTTGGTGATGATTGATCGGGCGTTGCCCGCCATGTCCCATCGGGCGTTGCCCGCCGTATCCCATCGGGCGTCGCCCAATGCTGACATATTGCGCCCTTTCAGGGCTTTATTGCCGCTCAAAGCCTTTGTAGTCCGCATCTTTTCGCTTTTTCTCAAAAGCAGCCTCGATGATTTGGCGGAACTCCTCCGGAGTCGGGTCGAAGATGGTCACGTCCTTTGGTGGCTCAGGTACGCCATCCGAGGTGGTGACTGAATGCTGCTCGACCGAATGGCGGACGTTGGGAAACTGCTGCTTAATCTCGTCTTCGTCGGTTTGGATACCATAAAGGATGTTCGGATTGCGCTCATCCAATTTGATGGCAAACACCGAATAATTATCACCGCCCGAAGCAAACCTGCCCCTGGTTGTGCCGATAATCCACGGTGACAAGCTACGGACATGAAGGCTGTCGCTGATGTAAGACTTCATGGATGCCTTCGTTTTGTCCGCCCAGTACTCGATTTTATTGCTGGTGATGACGAGCTTGCTCTGGTCGGCGAGGTAAGTTCCCTGCATTTCCCGTGGGAAAGCATCCATATCTGGCGCACCCGTTGGCTGAGGGCCGCTGTAGTAGGTGCAACTGGTGAATAGTGCCAATAATAGGGCAACGCAAAACAGGTTTTTCATTGTAAAAACTAGGTTTAGTAAAAAATGGATTTGATTGGAATTGGGCAGGGTTTATTGCTGCGGGAAGATGCCTGCCGTGCAGATGCAGTAGTTCATGCCAACGCCAGCGCCTTTTGCATCGTCGGCAGCATGGAATTCATCGCCGAGGCGCTCGCCCAGCCTGCTCGTCATGCCGACTGGCGTGCGGCCCTTCAGGTTCGGCACGGCGAAATTGGTCTTGCCGTCGCCGCCGTAGCTATTGCCAATAATGGCAAACAATGCCTGATTGTTGGCAATATCGAGTAGCTTCCCGTCGCAGGACACGGAGCCACGTGGGCAAAAACTGCCAGCTATTGCGAACACCTCACCGATATATGCTTCACTGGAAACTGGGCGCTCCGCAGGTTGTGGCTTTGAGCTGGCACCGATGACGGCCATTGTCAATACACCGCCCACGAGGAAAGACATGAAATGATTTAACTTGAAATTGAACATGGTTTATAATATTTTAATTGGTGAAAAAATGGCGAAAGGAATCATGCTGCTCGGACAAGCTCAACTGTTCAGCTTTTCTATCCGCTTGTCCAATTCTGCATTTCGGTACTCAAAATACCGATGGAACCCATAAGCAATCGCAGCCAACAGCAATGCCCAAACCAGCCAGTAGCGCACCGCCGAAGTGGTAACTTTAGTCTTATTTTGAAATGGATGTTTCATTGCCGTGCCGTGTATTTGATTGACCATCGTTCTAATAGATTTGATGCTGCAAAGAAGCGGACAGCGGCAAGCAAACGCCAAAAAAACGGCGTTACAACGGCGTCACAGGGGCGTTACAAAAACGTTACAATGGAGAATGATGAATGATGAATGATAAATGATGAATGGGAGCCATGCAATTCATCATTCATCATTCATCATTTATCATTAGACACCTACTTTATCATCCGCATCTTCGTCTGCCGGATGGTGCCATCGGAGACGCCGAGCATATTGGCCATCTCGTGGGTGGTGAGTTGAAGCTTTTCGAGCACGAGGTAACGAAGCTCAGCTTGGGTGAGGTCGGGATAAAGCGTCTTTTGCGTTTCGATGAAATTCGGGTGTACCTTTTCAAAGATGCTGCGGAACTGCGTCCAATCGTCGTCGGTGAGGATGGTGCTGCGGGTGAGCTTTTCGAGGTATTCGCTGCGCTCGCCGGAGCGGGAGAGCTTATCGAGTTCGAGGCGGAGGTTTTCGGCCAGTTCCGATTTTTCCCGGAGGGACTGGGTGAAGGTGGCAAGTTCGCCCCTGGCAGCATCCAGTTCGGCGGCTGCTTGCTTGCGCTTATATTGAAGTCGTTTATAGTTGCCAAAGGCCAACCCGCCCATCAATACCATGATGACAATGGCCGCATTGCGGAGCATGGTCTGCAATTGCTTTTCACTTTCCACCAGTTTGAGCTGTTCGGTGTATTTCTCGGCGGCCATCCGCTGCTGGATTTTTTCGAGCCTTCGGGCGTCGTTGCGGCGTTCAAGACTATCCTGCAAGGGCTTGGCGAAATTTGCATAGCGCACGGCGGCGGCATAGTCGCCCCGCAACTCATAGTAGCGGGCATAGGATTGGTAAAACTTGACGTGCTTGAAATACTCTGGGTCTTCTTTTTGGTCCAGTATTGAGGCAATTTCAGCAGTCCGCTTGAGCAAGGCCCCTGCCTCGTCCAGTTTTTTCAACTCCAATTTGGTCTCAATCAAGACTTGCAACATATCGTACTCAGCCCGGAGCCAGTACGCATCTACGTCCAAGGGCGATTTGAGCAGCGCATAGCCTTCGTTGGCATAGCGTTCCCCTTCCTCATACTTGCCTTGCCCGATGAACATGGAGGCAATATCAACAGATGCGATTCCGAGCCATGTTTTGCAAAACAATGAGTCATTGGGCTTTTGGCTGGGGCAATTGCTCGTCACCTCAATGATTTCCTTGGCATAAGGTATGCTTAAATCGTATTGCTTTTGCCGCTGGTAAATGCTCTGGATATGGTTTTTGACGAATATCCAAACCTGCAGGCCCTTGTCTGTTGGTTCCGTATATTTTTCGGCAGTCAGCAATATTTTCAGG
>JADLHE010000612.1 GCA_020848965.1 Saprospiraceae bacterium | reverse complement strand
GCCAATGGCATAGACATTTTCAAAACCATCTACTTGATTGAACGAATTGACCTTCAGGCGTTTGCCGGGGCCGTATGCTTCTGCTGGTATGCCCGGCATTGGTTGTCCGCTGATGCCCGCCGCCCAAATGACCTTTTTGGCAGTGAGCGTGCTGCCATCGCTCATGGTCAGGGTTTGGCCATCGAAGTCCTTTACGTAGGTGCCGAGCTTGACTTTCACCCCCATTTCCTGCAAAAATCCCAATGCGGCAGCGGACGCTTTTTCGGTCATCCCATCCAAAAGGCGGTTGGCGCCCTGTATGAGGTGGATGTCAATTTGTGAGCTGTCAATTTCGGGATAATCCTTTGGGAGCACGTGTTTGCGCATTTCGGCAAGAGCACCAGCCACCTCCACGCCCGTTGGGCCGCCGCCCACCACCACGATGTCGAGCAGGCGCTGCTGCGTTTCACCTTCGGCGGTCACGGCTGATTCATAATCGGCAAAAAGGGCGTTGCGCAGGTAGAGCGCCTCGGAAACGGATTTCATCGGTATCACATTGGCAGCGAGCTGGGCATTGCCGAAATAGTTGGTATCCACGCCCGTTGCCAGCACGAGGTAGTCGTAGCGCAGGTCGCCGATGGGGGTGCTGATGCGGTTCTCGGCGGGGTGAACCTCCGTCACCTCCGTCACCCGGATGTACACGTCCTTGTTGCTTTGGAACATTTTGCGAAGCGGATAAACGATGGAACTCGGCTCCAAACCCGCCGTGGCCACTTGGTAAAACAGCGGCTGAAACTGGTGGTAATTGTTTTTGTCAATCAAGACCACTTGGTAGCCCGATTTGCGCAGCTTGCTGACCAAGAGTAGGCCGCCAAAACCACCACCGACCACCACCACCCGCTTTTGTCCAGTTTCCGGAATATTGATTCGCATAAGAACGAAAATTTTGTTTGTCGGGTAAAAAACATGCCAGCACAGAAGATGTTTTGGCAAAGCAACGGAAAATTGAAGAGATTGGACAAAACTTTCCTAGAAAACCAATGAGGTAGCCAAAAGGGGGATAATCGGCCTAAAGCTGTCAGTGGAGGTATTTTGAAAAATGGCATCCAGCAAGGCTGCTGTCAACTTGCTCGGTTAATTAAATGCAGCATATCCGCTTTAAAATCAGCTTCTCTTGCTCCGAGTTTGGCAAAAAAATCAATGTCCACCCCTTCCACTACTTTAAGGGCCGTCTGAAGCAAGGCTTCTCCAACGGGGGTCATGGAAACCGATTTTGCCCTCGTGTCGGTGGCGTGTTCCTGCCGCCCCAATAGCCCCTTGTCTTCGAGGGTTCGGAGCACCTTCGACACCATCATGCGGTCGGTTTTGCTGTGGTTGGCGATGTCTACCTGCGTCACGGAATCGCTGGTCTTGGAAAGCCACGCCAGTGTGGCCAACAGCACGAACTGAGTATGCGTCAGGTCAATCTTGTCCAGTTCCCTTTTTACCATCCGCTGCCAAAGCATGGTGAGTTGCCAAAGCAGAAAGCCCGGACTTTCTTCGGCTTTGTTAAAATGGAATTCTACTTTTTTTTTCATGTAATAAATTGAGAAAATACAAGCCGGGCGATAGCCTGCAGCCTTCGCCCAACTTGAATTTACTTTATGCCGCAAGGATTCGCTCCTTCTGCCACAAATGGTGTCGCCAGTGCATTTCTACGAGTTGGTACCAATCTAAGGCATTCAAATAGCCCATGCTGGGGTGCGCCGTTCTACCACCTTGGTCGTCGTCAAAAAGCGAAAGCGCCTCAGTCATTGCCGACTTCACCCTAGCCAAGCCATCAAAAAGCTCTTGTTTTGATTGGGGCGGCTTCGGGGTGTATTGCTCCGATGGCGGCACTTGCACCCGAATGGGCGGCACACTGCCAGCACTGAAGGCGCCTTCGCCCCGCTCGGTCTTAGCTTGGTCGGCATTCTCGTTGGTTGCGCAGCAGGCCGCCACTTGTTTCAGGTGAAAGTACAAGGCCGAATTGATGAGGTGTACGTACACCTGTCCCAGTGTCCAACCTTCTGGGGTTTCCTGTTTGGTCAGTTCTGCATCCGTGAATTGGTGCAGTTCCTGCTCCCAGCTTGCATGTACTTTTTCAAAATTTTGGTGAATTTCTTCTGTCTTTTTCATTGAATATGATTTTGTTGCCGCAAATATAATATACATGACAACATTCGATGGTCTTAAACAAAAAAAAGGCTGTACCAGTGTAAAAACCCCGGCACAGCCTCCCAAATTTGCGTTAATCTAAAACTTCAGTTTATTTCAAATCAAAACGGTCGAGGTTCATCACCTTGGCCCAAGCCGCCACGAAATCCTTCACGAATTTCGCTTGGCCATCGGCGCAGCCATACACCTCGGCAATGGCCCTCAGCTCGGTGTTGGAGCCGAAGATGAGGTCCACACGGGTACCAATCCATTTCAGGTCGCCCGTTGCCCGGTCACGCCCCTCGAACACGTCCTGTGCTTCAGAGGCAGCCCGCCAAGTGGTGCGCATGTCGAGCAAGTTGACGAAGAAATCGTTGGTCAACTGACCGGGACGCTTGGTCAACACGCCCGTTTGCGAGCCGTCGTAGTTCGCCCCAAGTGCCCGCATGCCACCGACTAGGGCGGTCATTTCGGGGGCGGTCAGCGTCATCAATTGCGCCTTGTCAACGAGCAGCCGCTCAGCCTGTATCGGCAAGCGTGGCATCACATAGTTGCGAAAGCCATCGCCCAGCGGGTGCAGCACTTGGAAAGAATCCGCATCGGTCATCTCCTGTGTGGCATCGGTGCGGCCCGGCGTGAACGGCACGGTCACTTCGTAGCCAGCGTCCTTGGCGGCTTTTTCTATCGCTGCGCAACCACCGAGCACAATCACATCGGCGATGGAAACCCGCTTATTGCCTGTCTGGATGGCGTTGAACTCTTCTTGAATGGAGGTCAACACGCCCAGCACCTTGGCCAATTGCTCAGGGTTGTTCACGCTCCAGTCTTTTTGCGGAGCAAGGCGGATACGGGCACCATTGGCACCGCCCCGCTTGTCGGAGCCACGGAAGGTGGAGGCAGAGGCCCAAGCCGTTGTGACCAATTGTGAAACCGTCAAACCGGAGGCCAATATATTCGCTTTCAGCGCTGCAATATCCTGTGCGTCAATCAGTTGGTGGTTGACCGCTGGCACGGGGTCTTGCCAAATCAACACCTCGGCAGGCACTTCCGGGCCGAGGTAGCGGCTGCGTGGCCCCATGTCACGGTGCGTTAACTTAAACCAAGCCCTTGCGAAAGCATCGGCGAACTCGTCCGGGTTTTCGAAGAAGCGGCGGCTGATTTTCTCATAAGCCGGGTCGAAACGGAGGGCAAGGTCGGTGGTCAGCATGACCGGGGTATGGCGCTTGCTTGGGTCGTGCGCATCGGGTACGGTGTTGGCGCCCATGCCATGCTGTGGTATCCATTGCTGCGCCCCGGCAGGGCTTTTCGTCAATTCCCATTCGTAGCCGAAGAGGTTCCAGAAGAAATTATTGCTCCACTTCGTCGGGGTGGTGGTCCAAGCACCTTCGAGGCCGCTCGTAATGGTGTATTGGGCGTTGCCCGTGCCGAAGCTGTTCTTCCAGCCCGTGCTCATTTCCTCGATGCTGGCCCCGGCAGGCTCACGGCCCACATACTGGCCAGGGTCGCCTGCGCCGTGCGTTTTACCGAAGGTATGGCCTCCGGCAATGAGTGCCACGGTTTCCTCGTCGTTCATCGCCATACGTGCAAAGGTTTCCCGGATGTCACGAGCAGCAGCGATGGGGTCGGGGTTGCCGTTCGGGCCTTCTGGGTTCACGTAGATGAGGCCCATTTGCACCGCACCGAGTGGGTTCTCCAGTTCACGGTCGCCCGTGTAGCGCTTGTCGCCGAGCCACTCGGTTTCAGCGCCCCAGTAAATGTCTTCTTCTGGTTCCCAAACGTCTTCCCGGCCACCTGCAAAACCGAAGGTCTTGAAGCCCATTGACTCCAGCGCACAGTTTCCGGCGAGAATCATGAGGTCGGCCCAAGAGAGTTTGCGGCCATATTTCTGCTTCACGGGCCAGAGCAACAGACGTGCTTTGTCGAGGTTGCCGTTGTCAGGCCAAGAGTTCAGTGGGGCAAAGCGCTGTGTGCCGGAGCCTCCCCCACCCCGCCCATCGGCGATGCGGTAGGTGCCTGCGCTGTGCCAAGCCATGCGGATGAAGAAGGGGCCGTAGTGGCCGTAGTCGGCGGGCCACCAGTCCTGCGACTGTGTCATCAGGTCGAAGATGTCCTGCTTTACAGCCGCCAAATCAAGCGATTTGAACTCCTCGGCATAATTGAAATCCTGGTCCATTGGGTCGGACATCGAAGAGTGCTGACGAAGGATGCCGAGGTTGAGTTGGTTGGGCCACCAGTCCCGGTTGGAGGTGCCGCTCCCTGCAATTTGGTTCAGGGTTCCGCCTGAGAAAGGGCATTTGCCAGTTCCGTTTTTTTCCATGTTTGATTTATTTTTTAAATGATTAGGTTTTGGTCACACAGGTAGGAGAAGCTACAAATTGAGCTATTCAACCGCAAAGAAACGATGCGGAAGTTCATAAACGAAACTGATTTTTTCTATCTTCGCATAGATGAAATCTATTGATGCTGGATACTGGATGCTGACATCCAGCATCTAGTATCCCCCAAAGGGGCAAGCAGCAACCAGAACATGAACCTACAGCAGCTCGATTATATCATCGCCATTGAGCGGGAGCGCCATTTTGCGAAGGCAGCGGAAAAATGCTTCGTGACCCAAGCCACGCTTAGCATGATGGTGAAAAAACTGGAAGATGAACTGGGCGTACAGCTCTTCGACCGCTCGCAGCAGCCCGTGAAGCCCACCCGTGAGGGCGTGGAAATCATAGAGCTGGCGAAGAAGATTGTGACCCAAACAAAGTTCATCAAGGACTACGCCCGTGAGCTGAAGGAGGAGGTTTCCGGCGAGCTTCGGTTGGTCATTATCCCCACGATTGCGCCCTACCTGCTGCCCTTGTTTTTGAAGCCCTTACAGCAGCAGTTTCCCCATTTGAAAGTGCATATCCGTGAACTGATTTCAGAAGATGTGCTGACCGCCCTGAAGCGGGGCGATGCGGACGTGGGCATTTTGGCCACGCCCCTCAACGAACGGGAAATACGGGAGCACCCCTTGTTCTACGAGGAGTTTTTCCCTTACGCCTCCGAATCGGAAATATTGCCGAAGAAGAAATACCTATTGCCGAACGACATCAACCCGAACCACCTTTGGCTGCTGGAAGAGGGCCACTGCCTACGTGACCAGCTCGTGAATTTTTGTTCGCTGAAAAAAACGGATGCGGAAAACAGCTTGCTACGCTACGAGGTGGGCAGCATTGCCACCCTCATCAATATGGTGGACAGCAACGAGGGCATCACAATACTGCCGAAACTGGCCACCGAGCGCCTGACTCCAGAACAGCAGGCCAAACTGCGTGTGTTTGCTGCCCCAAAGCCCGCACGGGAGGTGAGCCTGATAACGGTGCAAGATTTTCCAAGGAAAAAACTGTTGCAACACTTGAAGGAAATCATTTTGGAAGCGGTGAAGGGCCGGGTAATTACCGATAAAAAGGGGCTGAACGTGCTGGACATGAATGAATGAGCAGCTATTTCATTTCGCCGAAGTACAAACCCTTTTTGCTTCAATGAAAATCATGATTGATTTTTTGCCTTAAACACATACCCCAAACCAATATTTACTGTGGTGTAAATATGATTTTTAAACCGGGCGTTTTCAAATAGCAGTTGAATAGCGAAGGCTTTGTAAAGGTGAATGTTCATATCTATTGACACCGAATACCCTAACTTAACCACTTCCTGTGTAGTGGTGGCTACCTCATAAAAGCTAAGATTATCATAGTCGTCTGAAAATAGAACAGTATTGCTGTTATATACAAGTTTGCTGATTTCATAAGCTGGCCCTAAACCTATATTCAAGCCACATTTTTTATAGCCTATTAAATCGTATTTGGCATGAGCGGAAGCAAGAATTGCCTTCAATTCCCATTGGTGGTGAAATTCGGCTACAATTGGGGTAGTATAAAATATTTCCCAATCGTCGTAGCTATGGTCAATTAGAATATCTTTTCTCAATCCAGCAAGGTGAAAATCCAAACCGAATTGGGGATTCGTAAATTTATAAGCATAAGCTAAAGAGATGCTATTGCATTTGATGTCCTCCAGTGAAGGATAATACACAGAAGCATCACCATAAACTTTGTGTATTTTTTCAGTGTAAGAGGCATTCTTGGCGGTGAAAATAGTATTCCCAAAACCTATCGAGAAAGTGCTGACAGGCTGGGCAAACAAGTTGATGCAGGCAAATGCATTTATAACAATTATAAAGAAAGACGTATTTTTAAGCATTTTTAAAAATTTGGTTCAAAGAAAGCAATTGGAGGGTTCCCCTGCAAGCCAGGCTGCTTCTTTCTTGGTTTTTGTCTAAAATAGGCAAAATTCGTTTGGGAAATTTAATCAGAACAATCATTGGTTTCGAAATAAGCTGCCCGGAAATAAACGTGGCAACTTTATTGCTACATGGCACCCAAAGCATTTTTTTGTAAATTTGCACCTTCATCAAAACTATCATTTCAAATTCCAACTCAATGAAAAAGTCTATTTTACTTTTTGTAGGCATAGCCATTGCGAGCTTTGGCTTTCAATCCTGTGGCGAAGCTCCCCAAGAACCCGCTGCTGCTACCGAAGCTCCTGCCGCTGAGCCAACACCTGCCGCCGACCCTGCCCAAGCTGCCGTTGAGCAATTGGCTGCATTCTACACAGGCACGCTGCCCTGCGCCGATTGCGAAGGCATCCAAACGATGCTCACGCTCAACGCCGACCCTCAAAGGAGCTATACGCTTGAAGAGCAATACAAAGGCAAGTCCCCGAAATCTTTCAACTCCGAAGGCACCTGGGCCGTGGAAGGCAACACCGTCACCCTGAACGGAAAAGATGGCAGCGTGAAGTACCAAGTGACCACAGATGGCTTGGTTGCCATGAATGCCGACGGCACTGCGATGGACGCCAGCAAATACCTGCTGAAAAAGGTGCAGGGTGAATAAGCTCGGCAACATCGCCAATCTTTGAAATAATTAAGGAAAGCCCGGCCAATAGGTCGGGCTTTTTTTGTTCACAAATTCGCTTCAAACTAGCTGCAGGGTTACGATATTTATTGAAGCATAATCAGCATATATGGACTTGATTACCTCCCTATTAAAAGCCAGCCTTGGGCACCATACAGGCACCCAAGGCTGAATAAACGCAGCTAGTATTTTGCGCAGCTTACCTACCGCACAATCAATAGTTTATAGGCCAATTTCCGGTTATTATCATTGCCAATAACCAAGGCATATACTCCCTCTTGCCAGTCGGAGGTATTTATCCGATGCAGGGCCAAGCCGCTGCCGCTGTCCATCTTTTCTTGGTAAACCAAATGGCCGAAACGGTCGTAAGCATGAAGCGTGATTTCATGCCCCTTGAAATCAGCAAGCTGGATGTTCACTGCATCATTGGCTGGGTTCGGGAACACTTTAATATCGGGCATTTTTTCAGTTCCAGCTTGCGGAATGCCCGAATCACGGGCGCTGAGGTCGGGTAGTTCCTCCACTTTGTCGGGACTGGGCGATTGGAAATTGTTGGCGATGCTGACGGTATAATCCTCCACTTCCCCGTTGGCGAATTGCCCGCAGGGGCCTACAAAAGCGCCACGACTGACCGAAATTCGCATACGGGTATTGCCGAGGGCAGCATCCATTGGCACTTGGATATTGCCGGAAAACGTAGCCGAAACGGAAAGGCCGCTTGGCGGAGCCACCAAAATGCCCTCGTAGGCAATCTCGGCGTCCTCAAATATTGCGTTGGCATTGTAATCAATCCAAATCCTGCAATACTCGTCGTAGGTGGTGTAGCTATAAGTGACCGTCACCGACAAAGGGTAGCTGGCTCCCCTTACGACGGGCGTGTTGATGCTTGTGAAATTGCTGTACCTGTTTTTAAAGGAAATATTGTTGATGGCACCGAACTGTACGCCGGAAACCCATTCATGCCAAGGGAAAAAACCAGAAGAAGTGCAGTAGCCGGAGGACAGTGACACCGTGAAAGAAACCAGCACATCCGGCGCAGGCAGGTATTGGGCATTCCCGGCCTGCGTTGCCCGGACGGTGACGATGCCCGGAACCCCGTTCAAGGTCAACGTATTGCCCGAAAGCGTGGCTGGGCCTGAAACGATTTCATAGCTCACGGGCAGGCCCGAACTCGCCGTGGCATTGAGCAAAATGGGCAGCGCCAATATGGACTGATTGGATATTGGCGGGAAATTGATGGTCTGGCTTATAGGGCCACATGCCTGCACATAACTGTTGTTGGCATTGATGCCGATGTTCAACAACTGTCCGCCAAACTTGTCCACAAAAATGGGGTCCACCACCGAAATATTCGTGCTGGAACCAATGGGGCCGACCACCTTGAACGTCAATCGGAAAAGGATATACCCATCCTGTTTATTGCAGCCTTGGCCCAAAGTTGACCAGTCCATGTGGATTAAACCCAGTGTGGTTGCATCCGCAGCATTAAAACCAGTGAACCAAGGCGTGCAGTTGCTGCCTGGCTGCGCTGGATATTGAACACTTTGATATTCAATCACCGAAGGGTTCCATTTCAAATCGAACTTTAGCTTCGCAATCTGGAGGAAGTCCTCCACCTTCACATCCAAGGTAAAAGTCTCGCCGGGGCAGGCGTTCTTGTCCTCCATATTAATGGTGATGCCGTCTGGGTCGGGGCAGTTGACAGTGACCTTGCCGGGATTG
Source organism: Saprospiraceae bacterium (assembly GCA_020848965.1). Classification (GTDB taxonomy): domain Bacteria; phylum Bacteroidota; class Bacteroidia; order Chitinophagales; family Saprospiraceae; genus UBA6168. The sequence continues at coordinate 8,849 of JADLHE010000612.1, read as the reverse complement.
CTAGCAAGACCAATGCTCGTGCCCGTAACAACTGTGATTTCATTCAAAACCACAATCGGTTCTGGGGGCGTCCCGAAGGGATTGTCGCTGATATAAATGGGCGCTATTTTGCCACAATTGCCAATAATCTTGAAACACGCTTGTAAAATCTGTGTGCCATTCGGCAAGCTCACACCAGCTTGTGCTGTGGGGCTGTGCCAATTGGAGCTAATCATGTGCAGGGCTTGGTTGTGCGACACATCATAAGGGTCGCCAGCATTGCCGAGGTTCATTTTCAATAAGCTATTGGGCACGAATTCAAGGATATTGGGGTCGTAAAAAACAAAATAACGTACCGAAACCAGGTCTTGGAAATTGCTCACCTTGAAATCAATGCAAACATTTTCGCCCGTATTGCCATTGGCGGAGCTGATATCAATTCTAAACGGAGCGGTTCCGATGGAGACAAAGCCGTCGCCAACGTAATTTTCACCAATATCAAAACACTGCGCTGTCGCCCTCTTTGAAACCATATCAATAGGATAATCCGTCAAATCAACCGGGGAAAACATACCGTATTGGCCAACGGCTCTGAAACAGATGGAAAACAGCACAGCATCGTCTGGCAGGGTTACGCCTGAAATAGCGCTCTGGCAAGGCTGCCCATCCGACCAGACAAAGCCAATATAGCCTGAGCCAGCATTCGAGACAAGGAAATCGCTGATGTCCAACCCTGTAACACTGGGGTTCAAGTTTGCAATGTGGTCAAATTCCAGCACGGTCGGGTCGAACTTGATGGTGAACTGGGTGCTAATCATTATGGTGAAATCTTGCACCTTTAAATCAAGGCAAAAATTTTGGCCTTCGTCCACTACCAATGTATCAGGAGAGATATAATAGGTAGGCTGCGCAAATGCCCGCTGTGACAGCAAGAGTGCAAGGATGGAGAGAATGAAAATCGTTTTTTTCATGTGTAAAAGAGAAATTGGGATGTTAACAGTAATGGGATAAAACATGGGATTTTGGAATCGGGAAGGTGGGGGCAATTGCGTCAGGGAGGGTCGTCGGACAGCAGCCTACCTATGCGGCGGCAGGTCCTTGGGGGGCTATTCGGCCCAGTCTTGTCGTTATGGATGGATGCTAGGTTCTCCCGGTACCGGGAAAAGCAGGAAAGTTGCTTATAAAAGGAGGTGTCGGCTATGCGCAATAATGCGCAAGCCTGATACTGTTGTAATCTGCTCATGGGATAATCTACAATTCTACCGTTCAAAGGTATATGAATAAACTTTGGCTTGCAACCATTCAACAATTTTTTTCCATCATCCAAGCGAGCAGGCTATCAATGCGTTCCCCGTATCGTTCGGAATATGGCAAAGTCTGTTAGTGCCATTTTGGGTGGAAAATGAATAGAAAATACCTTGATTTTAACAAAAGGAAACGCCACTATTGAAATATCACCATTTTTCTCCATCTTTATCCGCCAGATTTGATACCTAAACACAATAGATATGTCAGCATCACGCATACCCACCCAAGAAGAAATCGCCGACCAAATCCGCCAGCAACTTGAGACGGATGAACGCATGAAAAAATGGTTCAGCCAATACCGAAATTGGGAAGTTGACGGCTTTATCAAAAACTGGGCAAATTACCGCCGCTCAGTTTTGGTGTCCCCCAATAACTTTGGCAACGATTTTAAGGCGGAAAACAAAGAATTCAACCAACAGGCCAGGGAGGCCTTGGAGTACATCCAGCAAAAGAAACTGTTCAACCTCCAATGCGAATGGCGGGCGGGGAAACTGGATTTGCCTTTCATTAAAATCACCTATGATTTCGAGATTTTCGGAAGGGGGCATGTGATGGAATGCCCATTCCTGCCACCCGTCACCATGCAGGAAGTGGAGCTGTACTGCCAGTTTTTGAATAGCCCCGATGCCGACGACCTCGAAGAAGAATACCCATTTAACTGGCAAGATTATAATGAATTCAAGGATGAAGATGAGGATGGGGAGTTCAGCTACTTACCGCCGTGGTACGATTTCTATGATGGCAAGGTCGGTACGGGTTACCTGCTGCGTTTGCCAGATGTGAAAGGGGAACGAGAGGAGTATTATCGGGATGTGTTTCACAAACATAAGAACCCCAACCAAGCGGAATATGTGCGAAACCCCGAATTGGACAAGCCCTCGCTGTTTGAGTACGAGGCAAGGCTGGAGTTTGCCAAAAAATTTGAACCGGATGAGACCCTTCGGCCTATCATTTCGTATATCAAATTCCTTGAATCATATGACGATTCTATGAGTTTGGACGCTGACTTCGATTACCTAAAAGAGATTCCTGAACCGATTTCCTTTGTGCCACATGCCGACTGGAAGGAGTCACTCCGGCTCACCGTCGTTCGCTACCGCAACCAAAAAACCGCCGCCGCCCTTCCACGCATCTGGCGGCAATACCACAAAAACATCGGAGATGACCACGAGGCTTATGTCATGCGGCAAATAGCGAAAGCCAATCCCGACCTCGACAAAATGGATGACTATAAACTGCGTGGTCAATTGATGGAATCGGTACTGAGTGGCCGGGAACTGCTGGGGGAGCCGAGGGATTTTGATTTTTAAACAATATGATTTCGACCTATTGCAAAACTGCACCAATTCGTCCCACCAGTGCTCGTCGGCAGGTCATATAAGCTATTCTAGCCCTCAGAAAGGTAATTCGGCTCCTCACGGAAGGTCGTCAGGCTGCCATGTATCTTTAACGGGTAAAAAACTGGGCTTCGGGCGTTTATTTGCGATTGAGTCCTTGGCCTGATAAATAGCATGGCTCGTGACCATTAAAGCGTTTTTTTATTTATTTGATGGAGGTACCCAGCGAATGGTGTGCCTTCTGCCATGATGCGCAGTGTCATTTGCCAACACTTTAGAGCAGCAAATGTCACAAGACCTAGCTCCAAACAATATCAGAACATTTTTTTGAAATTTCGCATCCTCGCAACACCCTATCTCGTTCATTACTGGAAAATTGGGCAATAATATTTCGAATTGGCATCTATTTTGGCTAATCAAGGCGACTCCCTTAGACAGCCTAAGAGCCAAAAAAAACGAGAAAAGCCTACTATTTCTTTGCTCCGCAAACCAAGGCTAATTGCATTTTCAAACATGGTATCTATCTTAAACAAACATTTCGAACCACAGACGGAGGAATATAGAAAAGCTCAGTTTTTTCTGAACAACCTGATTATCGTTACCATCATCTGCTCCATTTTCGCCATTGCCTCGCTGTTCAGTCCGATTTACCAAAAAATCTCTTACATGCCCTTCGTGGGCCTTTGCCTGTTGCTGTTATTTATTTTCATCAAGACGGGAAACATCAATATCTGTGTAAACATTGCCGTGATTGGTTGCTTTTTGGTGCTTATCAAACCTATCACCCAAACTAGCGGGGTTTCCTCACAGTTTTATGCATGGCTTATCCTGCCCCCATTGATTGCCGTCACGCTCTCGACCATCAGGGCGGGCATTATTTGGTTCCTCGTTTCCATTTTATTCGAAATAGCCTTTTACCTCGCCGATAACACGCCGCTCACAGAGCTCTACACGCAAATGGACAAATTCAACATCATGTTGAACAGGATTTGCCTTTCCATTATCATCATGTCCACCCTCATTTCTTATGAGCGGCTGAAACAGAAACAACAGGAAACCATTAAACATCATTTGGCAGAGATGAACGCTCAGCAGGAAGCCTTAACCAAAAAAAACGAGGAATTGGAAAGGTTTGCTTATGTGGCCTCACACGACCTGCGTACGCCGCTGCGCAATATTATCTCCTTTGGTGGGCTGCTTAACAGAAGGCTGAAAGACCATTCCGACGATAGCATCCACCAGTTTTTGGGCTATATCAACAATTACGCCCACCATATGAACAGCATCATTGATAATATATTGGATTATGCCCGAATCGAAAAAACCGATATGGCTCCAAACGAAATCGTGGACATGGGAGATGTTTGGCAGACCGTGACAGGGTTGCTCAACGACCGTTTTATCGAAAAAAACGCCACCGTGCGGGTAGAAGGGGATATGCCAAAAGTGTTGGCACAACAAATGCAAATCGTTCAGCTGCTCCAAAACTTGACGGAAAACGCCCTCACCTACAATACCAGCCCGCAGCCCGAAATCACGTTTGGACATACGAAAACCGATTTAAGCGGCCAAGCCTGCTTTTTCATCAAGGACAACGGCATTGGCATCGAACCAAAATTCCAGGAAAAGGTATTCGATATGTTCTACCGGTTACACTCCTTGGACAAATTCCCGGGTACCGGGCTTGGCCTGGCCATTTGCAAGAAAATAGTGCAGCGTTATGGCGGCAGTATCTGGTTGGAATCCCAAGAAGGACAAGGCACTACCATCTATTTTACCCTGCCGACCTTGTAACCCACTGACGCTCTACGTTTCATTTCAATTGAAAAACGGCACCGCTCGTCAAAAGCCTAGCTGTTGACGGGCTTTGGTGGAAGTGGCAGGTGATGCCCCAGTAGATGACTTGAACCAGCGTCTGTGTGGGGGGAAGACCCTGCGCCAGCTGGATAAATACAGATGTTAATGCCTGGCAACACGTCATTTTATGATTTGGAAATGCTAAATTGCCCCGTTATCGTTTGCTCACCTTGGTAAAACCCTCACCATGAAAAAGCTTGCACTACTGTTGTTTAGTCTTCTTGCGCCTTGTCTATTGCTGATCGCACAACACCGATACCTCGACCAGGTTTTCAACGAAGTGGCCGTTACGGAAGATTTGCTTTATGGCCAAAACGCTACAATCTTGTACTACAATGTCCTGAACGATGCTGTGCCACAGCCCTTGTACTTGGACCTCTACGAGCCTGTGGACGATGCTGAAACAGGCCGACCTTTGGCCATTTTACTGCACGACGGCTACTTGTTGCAGCCACAAACAGTGGATGGCTGCATTGGCTCCAAAAGAGACGCCACCGTGGTGGAAATGGCCACGAGATTGGCCAGGATGGGTTACGTAGTAGCCGCCGCCGACTACCGTATCGGCTGGCAGCCCATATCTCCCAACCTTGATTTAAGGCTGTTCACCTTGGTAAATGCCATTTATCGAGGCACACAAGATGCGAGAACCTGCGTCCGCTTCTTCCAGCGGTCAGTGGCCGAAGCGGGCAACCCACACCGCATTCACCCCAACAAAATAGCCGTGATTGGACTGGGCGGCGGCGGCTACCTCACCTACCTCGCTGCCACCCTCGACACCATCACGGATACCTATATCCCTAAGCTGGTAAGCCCGCAGTATGGGCCCATGCTCCGTGACGATATCAGCGGAAACGTTGATGCCACCTCCTACGGCGTCGTGCCTGTGGGCGACCCAGGGCCTTTTGCTGCCCTGGATACGCTCTGCTACCCAAACCACATCGGGTACAGTGGTGATTTCCAGCTTGGCATGGCCATAGGGGGCGCCCTGCTCGACACCTCCTTCATCGAGGGCGACGACACGCCGTTGATTGGGATGTATTTCCCTTCCAATTCTTTGGTTCCTTGCAAAACGGGCATACTGGGACTGCTTGCGCCACCGCCATTCCTGCCATTCAATCTAGAGGTAAGCGGGCCATGCGAGGTACTGCCGATATATAATTCGCTCGGTGGAAATGATATCATTGACCATCCATTTACCGACCCAGTTTCCATTCAATCGGGCAGCTACGGTGGGATAGTGCCAGGTTTTTTCCCCTTTCTTGCCGAGGTGCCGGACTCCAACTTTTCGCCATGGAACTACGCCAGTTCCACCAATCCATATAACGTGTTTGATGCCAACTGCGATACTAACTCGGTGAGGGGCAAGCTGTACCTCGACACCATCCTACAATACTTTGCACCAAGGGCCTGCCTGGCACTCGGCCTCGGCTGCAACTTGACCGGTTATTCGGCCACGAGCGAAAGCCTTGGCCTCAAAGAATTGGAACTTTCCATCTATCCTAACCCTGCCACTACCATCCTTCGGTTCAATACAAGTCCCGAATCTCCAATGCGAAGCATCCATTTCCACGACTTACAAGGTCGCTTGGTACGGGCATACGACCAAGTTGGCGTGAGCCAGTTCACGGTTCACTTGAACGGGCTTGTGGCGGGAAGCTATTTGGTTAAAATAGCAGGGGAGAAGGGAGTGGCGGCTAAGCTGGTAGAGCTTAGGTAACGGCACAGGCTACCTTGGCCAGTAAAAAAAGCCCGGTGGTTTTATGCCAAACATCGGTGGCCATTCCATCTCGATTTCGAAAGTTATTTCTTGATTTGGGTAACAGTTCAGGGGACCAGCGCCTGCGTAATGAAAGACGCTGCGCCAGCGTGACGAACAGTGCCGTTCTTTGGTGGAAGTGACAGGTGGTGCGCCAGCGTCGAGTAGGACAACAGGAAAATATTTAGCTCGTTCTTTTTCCAAACTGAAAATTGTTATTTTTGCTTAGAGAAAACTTCAAAACATGACAGACAAACAACGAGAACAACGAAAAAAACTGATAAAAGACCAGTTGACAATTGCTGTCTTGTTTGAAAAGGAGTTCAAGGAGAAACTGGGCGAAAAAGGCTACCAAGCATTCATTGACAGCCGATTGGACGAACTTAACCTACTGAACGCTAAAAAAGACCGCATTTAACCTAGGATTAAATAATGACTACCATGACTTCTAACCATCAGCCATTCCTGGATAAATACTTTGCGGAAACCGACCGTTTCCAGCAACTCACCATGCTGAAAAACTATATGCTGTCGCTCCCACTGGAAGCCCTGACGGAATTTACGATAGAACCCCTGCAATCGCTTGGCAAGGAACTGGAAGGCAACAAACTCACCCAGGCTCAACGGGATGGCATCTTTGAAACATTGGGGGAATTGGAAGCGATGCTCAGGATGAAGGCGGTGGCGTGAGCAAACTTGCACTTTTTCAAAAATCCCTATCTTTGGATAAAATTGCAACCAATGAGAGCAGCAGAGCTAAAAAACGACCTAATCAAAGTAATCATCAATACCGAAGACATTAACTTCCTCCAGCAGGTCAAAGACTTTTTCAAAAAGCAGAACGCCAGCTTGGACTGGTGGGACGAAATCACTGACAACGAAAAGGAAATGATTGAACTTGGCCTGAAAGACATCGAAGAAGGCCGGGTCGTGCCACACGAAGAAGTCAGGGCTGAAATCAACAAACTGCTCCGCAAAAACTGACGCTTATTCCCCGCAATGGGAAATATTGAAAGTCTTTTAAGAATCCACTACTTTTGTCAATAGTTTATGACGACATCAAATCTTTCCATAGAAAACTTGAAATTGGCGCTGCTTGAACTGGCACAGGCAGACCGTGCCTTTTTTGTCGCATTTTTGAAGGATTTAACAAATGAAAATACAAGTAAAATCAGTAAACAACCAGTAGTAAAACAAAAGCCACTCAAACGCAACGGCAAGCCACCCCTTCAAAAAATCAATCCACCATACCGTCAAAACCCCGAAGCTATGAGGGCCAAATATGCAATGGACAAATCTGTGCTGCACCAGCTTCAGGACTTGTTCAAGGACGCCCCAACTGCCGAAGCCTTTATGCAGGCTGCCTCCGCTCAATAAATGGACTACCTCCTCGACACCAACATCCTTGTCCATCAAGTCAGGCAAGGTAAGCTCGGCCAGCGCATCGAGCGGGATTTCCAATTGCTATCTGGCAATCACAACTTGTTCATATCAGCCGTTACCAAAGGCGAAATCCTTTCATTCGCAAAGCAATCTGACTGGGGCACTTCGAAAATGGCAAGCCTTACCACACTGTTGGATGCCCTTTCTTGCTACCCTGTGGACGGCACATCGCATTTGATGGACGCCTATGCCGATATTGACACGTACAGTCAAGGCAAGCACCAACACTACTTGCCACCAACGGGCTTTTCCGCAAGAAACATGGGTAAAAACGACCTTTGGATTGCCGCCACCGCCTTTCTGCTCGACCTGCCCCTGCTGACGACCGACCATGATTTCGACCATTTGCATCCGCATTTTATCAGTGTGATAAAGGTCAAACTTGAGGAGTAGATTGATAGGATTTGATGGTGAAAGTCAACGCAGACAGCGGCCAGCCGCCGCAACCAAAGCCCGTCAACAAGCAAAACTTGTGACGAGTAGTGCCGTTCTTTGGTGGAAGTGACAGGTGGTGCGCCAGCAGCCTACGCTCAGCGGCCAACCGCAGCAACCCAAGCCCGCCAATAAGCAAAGCTTGTGACGAGCAGTGCCGTTCTTTGGTGGAAGTGAGGAGTGGTGCGCCAGCGGGCTGCTAAAACATACTTATGGGATTGGTTCAAGTCGAGGCTACCGCCCTCCCGCTCAGCAAAAACGTCAGCTCGTCCAGCTTTTCAAAGATGCTTGCCTTGCTTTCCTCGCTTACTTCATTGCTTTGCAGTGCCTCACCCAAGAACCGAATCGGCTCTTTCACGAATTCTGTCAATTCTTCAGGGGAAAGCGAAAGCATGTAATCTTTCATCATGGAAAGCTGCTTTACCCTGCTGCTTTCAGCAAAGTAGGCAAGAAGGAAGTTGTCGTTTTGCTCATCCATCCGCTTTTTAATGCTCAAGGCAAGTTCCCTCACTTCCAGCAGTTCCTCCCGCATCTCCTCCTTTTCCACTTTGGAAAGCTGCGAGTAGTCCACGCTTCTCAAAGAATCCAAGTTTTCTTGAATCGTTTTGAAGACCTCAGTAGGATTGATTGATACTGCTTTCATGTTGCGAAGCTATATAACAAGAGTAAAAAGTCAAGCTAAGACTCGAACCAGCGTCTGCGTGGGGGAACACCCTGAGCCAGCGGTACAAGTAATT
>JADLHE010000611.1 GCA_020848965.1 Saprospiraceae bacterium | reverse complement strand
GGTAGATGTCGTCGGTTAAAATAACGTCCCTAGCATCCAACCAAGTGGTAGGCAAACCAGCATGGCTCAGGTAGGCCGCCACGATTTTAGATGAGACCAATTCGCCAACAGACACAATCTGGTCGTACATGAAATCATAGTTTGGATGGGGTTCATCGTCCAAAACCCAATCAATGGAAACAAAAGTGTCGTTTACATCGTCGTAAACGGGGTGTGCGTTTCCAAACAATTCAGCAATGATGGCATAATGCGCCTGCTTTAAGTTTTCTACCAAGGTGCTTGCCTCGCCGGTCTTGTTGGCATGTGCTGCTACTATCTTTTCAAGCGCATCGGTCGTTTTTCCCATCGCCGAAACGACTATGATGATTGGGTCGTCCTTGAATGTCTTCAAGATATTCGTCACATTCCTTACCCCTGCGGCGTCTTTCACCGAAGCGCCTCCAAACTTGAATACTTTGAGTTTCTTTTTCATCTAAAATTGGTTTTGAAAACGGTGGCAAAGATAGTTTTTGCCCGTTTTTCGTGTTTGTTTACATAAAAAAAGCGGTGGCATTTGTGAAAATGCCACCGCTTTAAGTGCATGCTCGATGCTAATTTAGTTCAAGCTGAAATATAGGCCGTGGCGCTGCACTTTGGATTGCAAGCTCTTCAAGCCTTTGTATTTTATCTGGCGTATGCGCTCTTTGCCAACGCCGAGCATTTCGCTAATTTCGTCCAAACTGTAGGCACGGTCACGGCCAATTCCGTAGAACAAGGCCAATACTTGTGCTTCATTTTCAGGAAGGCTGTTCAACAACAGTTCCACCTCTTTCTGCATGGATTCATGCTGAACGACTTTGGTGTCCGGGCTTGGAATCGCATCATCTTCGATGAAATAGGTCAAATCCACATCTTCATCTTCGCCAACCGGAGCGTCCAAGGAACTGCAACGGCCATTCGTTGAAAGGCATTTCTCCACCGAATCCAAGGTCATCTCAACCACGGCGGCAATTTCCTCCATAGTTGGTTCACGCTCATAAACCTGCATGAGGTCATCACGGGTACGCATCACCCGCATGAGATTGGATTGGTGGTTGAAAGGAACCCGAATTTCCCGTGATTTTTCTCCAATAGCTTGAAGAATGCTCTGGCGAATCCACCAAACAGCATAAGAAATGAACTTGAAACCCTTGGTTTCGTCAAACCTTTCTGCAGCTTTCAACAAGCCAAGGTTACCTTCATTGATGAGGTCGCCGAGAGTGAGGCCGCAGTTTTGGTATTGCTTCGCAACAGAAATGACGAACTTCAGGTTGCAGTTCACTATTCTTTGGAAGGCTTCAAGGCTCCCTTCTTTGTATTTCCTGAACATTTCAACCTCCTGCTCAGGCGTAAGCACATCGTAGCGGGAGACTTCTGTCATGTATTTTTCAAGCGATTTTGCGTCCCTTCGTGTAATCGACTGGGTAATGACTAAAGCTCTCATTTATTGGAAAAATATTTTTCCCTGATACCTTCAGGGGTGATTTTGCAAAGTGGCTTAACGCTTAGACGAGTTCAAAAACAAACTTTTTTGACAGTTTAACGGTAAACTACCTCCAGTTATTAGAATTTTTGAAAGATTTTCCGGCAATTTTCGATAATAATACTCGAATCAACAAAAACTATTGTGAATAGTTCGCTTTAGGCTGTACGATTTTTGGTACTGTTTTTGTAATTCGATTGCTGTAAATCTCCTCCCATTCTCATTCCTGGTCTCTAGCCCATTCAACACTTAAAAATCCTTTTGGATTAAAAGATTGTACGTTGATTAACGTCAAGAGTATTCACTTGATTCAATTGAACAAAAAACTCCCCGTTTTTTGTGAACTATGCTTAAACCCATCAACTCAAGCTTTAGGCTCAGTAGCAGCATAACTTGTAGGTTATTTGCTTTGTTATTCACTGCCTTCTTATGGAGCTGCCAGGTTGAAACAACAACTAAACAACCGGATTTGGTATTTGATTTTGACCAAGATGGTGTGCAAGACCAAATTGACCTCGACGACGACAACGATGGCATTCCTGATGAAATTGAAACCACTGCAGATATTGACGGTGATAAGGTTCCCAATTTTCAAGACAGAGACAGTGACGGAGATGGCATCAATGATTTGATTGAGGCAACTGGTGTTGACAAGGATGGTGACGGCATGCTAGACCCTTGGGATGAATGGACGGATGAAAACCAAAATGGATTTCATGATGAATATGAACAGGAACCCTTGGTTTCCTACTCAATAGAATCCGGTACTAAGGTTTGGCAAAGTGAACACGAAGAAAGTGAAATCTCCATTGATGTTGACAAAGATGGATTGCCGAATTTCTGGGACGCCGACAGTGATAACGATGGTATAACCGATTTGGAAGAATGGAACCAACAAAAGCCAGTTTTTTCAAAATTGGTTGACAACAATGCTGACGGATTCGACGACCGACTAGTCGGACATATTTATACACAAGGAGATAAAGAAAATAAGAGCGGGCACCCAGAAAAAGGCAATGAAGCATTAGAACTTTATCAATCCATCTATGCAGATGGCTCAAAAGGCGCTGTAAAGGGAAAGCCTGCAATAGATTCGAACAACAACGGGATACCTAATTTTTTTGATTCCGTTACAAATTAAGCAAGCACAAATTTGAAATCATAGACCTGTGAGAAGGTTTGCATCCATATCCAGTTTGATGGCAATCACAGACTTGCAAATACTGGATTGCAGTCGCAAGAATCACGTATCGAACATTTAATTAACAAAAACAGAACATCATGAATCAAATTCTGAAAAAATGCTCAAAACAAACCAATCTTCCATCGAATTCTAAACCACATCCACCCTAGTTTGGCCTCAATGGATGAAGGCGGCTCTTGTGCCATTAGTTTTACAGGTTGCTTCGCAATAGGTCGTATCCGTAAATCTGATGGAATCTCAAGTCGTGACAACACTCGACCAATCGGATTGGTCAAGATTACCCCCGAAAATTGGGCTGGCTCAAACTGAAGCCAGCCCAATTTTTTTTGGAATCTTTTAAGCAATCGCTTTGCCCTTAACCCTGATAGACAATCTTCCAAATTTTACCTTCTACCGAATCACTCACGTACAATGCTCCATCAGGCCCAATAGCCAAGCCACATGGCCGATGCTTGGCATCACTTGGCGATGGAACGGGTTTCACGCCTGCAAACCCATCTGCAAAAACCTGCCATTCGCCTGAAACTTTTCCATCTTTGAAAGGGACAAAGACCACGAAATATCCCTTTTGCTCTTGTGGTGAGCGGTTCCAGGAGCCGTGAAAAGCGATAAAAGCGCCATTTTGGTATTGTGCTGGGAATTTTGAGCCGTTGTAGAAAATGACATCATTCGGAGCCATGTGCGCTGGAAAAGCTACAATCGGGTTTTTGGCCTGCTCACAGCGGCCCGTTTTTTTGCCATCGCCTCCATACTCTGGTGCTAGCACTTTTTTGTTTTGCATGGGGTCAAAATAGCAATACGGCCAGCCCAAAAAGTCGCCTTCATTTACTTGGAAAAACTCTTCTGCTGGCAACTCAGCGTTTTGCTCATTGGTGTAGAGCTTTGGCCAAAACTCAGACAACTGGTCTCTGCCATGTTGTACCACGAATAAGCCATTGGTTTGAGTGTTCCAGGTAAGTGCCACTGCATTTCTGATGCCCGAAGCGTACCTTTTTCCGTCTTTTGCTTGCTGCGCAATTTTGTTGGCATCGAAACGCCAAATCCCTGCATGGTTGTCTAAGAGTGGGCAAGGGTCTTGTCCGGGAGAGCCTGCCGAGCGGTTTTCCACCTGACAGGCATTGCTGGGAGCACCTATATTCACATAGATACTGCCCTTCCCATCTAAGGTCAATGACTTGGAGGCATGTTCGTTTTGTTTGGGGAAGCCGCCTACTAATAGCACTCTTGAATTCTCATCGGGTAAAAGCGAATCGGCTTTCAATTCGTAACGAAAAACGGCATCGTCGGATGAACAGTAAAGGAAATTCCCTTGAATATCCATGCCAGTTCCAGTATTGGAGCCAAAATAGGCTGTCACATCTGCCTGACCGTCTCCGTTTGTGTCCCTGAGAGCGGCAATCCCTTTCCCATCAAACAAGGTATGAAGCTGTACATAAACGTCGCCTTTGGCATTCACAGCCAAGTGCCTGGCTCCTTCTCCCAGCTTTTCAGCGAAAACATAGGCTTTGAAACCCTGGGGCAAGCTAATGGAATTGTCAATATTTGCTGGTGCAGCGCTTTTTTCGGCTGGCTTCGAGTCAGTAGTTGACTCGTTTTTGCAGGCAAAAAAAGTCAAGAGTGTAAATGAAAGGAGTAAGAGTTTTTTCATCGGTTGTTTTCAATTTTATGAAACTGCTTCTATTTGTGCTTTGTTTTTTTGATGGTTCCAACTGAACCGCTTGTTGAGTTTGTAGTTGTCGAGGCGGTTGTGGTAGTAGAAAAGGAGCTTGAAATCTTGGCTCATCAGCACGTCATTCTCAAATTCAAGCGGTTTTTCAATATGGTAAACGCCAAGGTTGCGCACCCCATCTTTCAACAGCTCTGCTGCTTCAAAATAGACTTGGTTAGAAAGCTTGATTTTCGATTCCTTGTTCATTTGAATGAGTATGTCCTTCGTTTGTTGGACAATGTCCAACATCATTTCCATCGGGAAAACAAACTCATCGGGAGGGAGTCGCAGCACCCCGAACAAATCGAGGTGGTCGTGGAGCCTTCTCAGGATATTGAACGCTGCATAGGCAACAACATGGCTGGTGAGCACGATATTTTCTTTGTGATAGCGCTCTACTAGCCGCTCGGCGAGCATGATGGTATATTCTTGTTCTCGCTGGAGGTTCTCCGTTACTTTTCCGTTTGCGTAGAAGTACTCCTCCAAATTCACTACCTTGCCAAAACGGTCATAACTCTTACCCTCTTCATCCACAAAATTGCCCAACACATCCAATGGCTTGCCAAATGAAAGTGTAATCTCGGAAGGCTGCGAGAAAAAGGTCCAACCGAATTTCAGGATTTTGCGAAGGCTGTAAAAATCATCTTTTGAACGCACGTAATGTTCCTTTCCAATAAACCTTAAATGTTGTTCAATCAAGTATTTCGCCTCCAAAACGAAATGGTAGCTCAGTACCAAAGGCACGATAAAAACCTTTTCATTTTTACCGTTTTGGTAGTTTGTTCTTTGGGCTTCCATGGCCGTGCCTAGTAGCCCCATTTTCAATTTGTCCTCCAAAGCGCCTGAGCGGCTTCTTGTGCCACCGGGAAAAAACAGGCTGTTTGTCCCTCGTTGAATCGAAAGGTTGGACATGGCCTTCAGGGTTTCCAGGTAGATGCTGTTTTTCTTTCTTCGGTCCACTCTATATGCACCAAGCCTATTCATAAAATAGGCAGTATAGCCCGTATTGTAGAGGTTCAAGCCGGCACCATAGCTGAAAGATGGTAAACCAACGATGGCATCCATTGCGTAGCCAATCAGCATCGAATCCAAATTGGAGGAGTGCGTGGGTACGATGACGACCGTGCCTTTGGTCATCAAAGTCCGAAGTTTCTCCACTTCCCCTTTTGTCAGAAGGCGTTCATAGACCTTGTACTTGGTACCGAAAATCCGCTTCATGTTACGGCCTGCAGCCGTGTTCAGCAGTCGGTTGAAAAGGACAGTCAGGAATTTCCTTGCAAATTGAAAGGTAGGAATTCGGAAAGTACCAACTATTTCATCGCTGTAACGATGGATGATGCGGCGCAAAAGCTCTTCTTCTTTGGCTTTTTTCTCTTGTTCGCTCAGGATTTCATCTGGCTTGCCGAATAGTTTCCTGCTGATTTTGCTCCAAAATACCCGGTCTTGTGGTGGGTCCACCTTCCAGGGTTCCTCCTTCATTCGGATTCGCTCCATGTAGGCGGTCTTTGCGATCAAGTCATCCAACTCTTCGCCATGCAGATTTACCACCCTTTGGAACGTGTATTGGTCTATCTCTTCAATGAAATTTTTGCGGTCATCCAATAGCTTGTATATCGGCCATTGGTCCATGTCCGGTATCACGTGCGGATATACTTTTGAGCCTTCAGTCATTTTTTATGAAATTGGAATGGGAAAATGGGTGAAAACCCAGCGCTAATTACCCAGTTTGATTAGTTGATGGCCTCCACATTTTGCACCGAAGGAACTTTGGTCTTGATGGCCACCTCTATGCCTGCCCGCATGGTCATCAAGGACATGTTGCAGTTTTGGCAATTGCCCAACCATTTGACCTTTACGGTCATATCATCCGTCACGTCCACTACCTCAATATCGCCTCCATCTGATTTCAGGTGCGGGCGCACATCGTTGAGCGCATTGTTGATTTGCTCGATTAAAACTGATTTTTCTTCTGTCAACATTTCATCTATTTTTATCCAATTGTTTGAACATCAAGTGGTTATGGTGTGTCGAGAACCCAATTCTTTGGTAAAAGTTAATTGCTTTTTGGTTGTCAGGGGTAGTTTCGAGCATGAAAGCTACGAAATCATTTTCTGGCAGCTTCGCTAGGTGGTCAAAAAAGCGTTCGCCGATTCGTTCGCCCCTATTTGCCTTTTGCACAAACAACTCGTCAACATAAAGAATATAACCTGAAAACTCATTGCTCCAAAACCGGTTCAGGATGCAATAGCCTACAATTTGCCCATTTTTCTCAAAAATGAAGATTTTGCCAGGGTCTGCTGAATCCGTCAATCTTTCGACGGAAAGCGCCACTTTTTCACGACTCATTTCAGTGGCCTTGCTGCCATCCTTGGAATAAAGCCCCAGCACCATTTCTGCCAGTGATTCGAAGTCATTTGGTTGGTATTCCCGGAATTCCAAATCCATACTTTAGGTGGTTACGTTGACGATTTTTGTTGGCTCAAAGGATTCGTTCCTGATTTCCACTTGCCGAACCACGTTTTCAGCGATGCGCATAAATGCTTCGGCCACCGACGATGCTGCTGCGGTCACTATCGGTTTTCCAGCGTCTCCGCCTTCCCTCACGCCTTGTACAATGGGCACCTGGCCCAGTAGAACGGATTCGGCCATTTGTGCCAATTTCAGTCCGCCGCCCTGACCAAAGAGGTAATATTTTCGTTCCGGCAAATCTTCTGGTGTGAACCACGCCATGTTCTCCACAACGCCCAGAATCGGCACGTTTACCGAAGGCAGAAGGAACATGTTCATGGCCTTGACAGCATCCACCACTGCCACTTCCTGAGGCGTCGTTACGATGACAGCCCCAGTTACAGGCACGGTTTGTACCAAGGTAAGCTGAATATCGCCGGTTCCCGGAGGCAGGTCAACGATCAAATAATCAAGGTCGGGCCAAAGCACGTCATTGAAAAACTGCTTGATAATGGCCGCCAACCTTGGGCCACGCAGCACCACCGCTTGTTCTGGCTCTATGATAAACCCGATAGACATCAAGGGCAGGTCATAGGCCATCAACGGGATGATTTTGGCTTGTCCATGAACCTCCTGAATCTTTGGGCGTTGGCCTTGCAAGCCGAACATGGTTGGTATGGACGGGCCATAAAGGTCGGCGTCAATCAGGCCAACTTTTGCGCCCAGTTTTTTCAAGCCCAGTGCCAGGTTGACAGAAACCGTTGACTTTCCTACACCACCTTTGCCGGAGGCAACCGCAATGATGTTCTTGATTTGCGGCACAACGCTCGTACTTTCGTGGGAGCTTGCAGCTTTAGCAACTACATGGACGTTTACATCTGCATCTGGGTAAACTTCCTTGACGGTTGCCACGCAATCAAAAATTAAGTTTGACTTGTGAGGGCTGTTCAGGGAAGGCAGCACCAGGTTGAAATTAACGTTTTGACCTTCAACTTGCAGGTTTTCTACCATTCTGGCAGCGATAATGTCTTTGCCGGAAGCCGGGTCTTTCACCTTGTAAAGTGCTTCAACTATCAGTTGTTTGTCAATTGCCATGAAATGTCCCAGTTTTGAAAACAGAAATAAGGCGGGTTTCATCGAGGTTGCGAAGCGGCAAATGTAAGATGTTTTCTCTCCCTGACTTTGAATTCCGACTTCAGAAATCCGAAATCATTATACATTTGCTGCCATGAAATTGCATCGGGACCTCAACAACCTGCCTCAGTTCAGGAATGCAGTTATCACCATCGGTTCATTCGATGGTGTGCATTGTGGTCATCTTAAGATTATAAAGAAAGTCAAGGACCTGGCCCTTGCGACGGGGGGCGAGAGTATCATCGTTACCTTCCACCCTCACCCGCGCCAAATCATCTACCCGAAGGACGATACCCTCAAACTCATTACCTCCACCGAGGAGAAAATTGCCCTGCTGGAAAAGACAGGCATTGACCATTTGGTAATTGTACCGTTCAGCTTTGAGTTTTCTCAAATGAGCGCCGACGAGTACATTCAGCGCTTTTTGGTGGCCAAGTTTGAGCCAAAACATATCGTTATCGGTTACGATCACCGCTTTGGCATGAACCGTCAAGGGGACATCAATTTCTTACGCTGGTACGAAAAGAGTTTTGGCTATAAAGTAGTCGAAATTGAAAAAGCGGTGGTGGATGAACTGGCCGTTAGTTCCACAAGGATTCGGGAAGCGGTGGAGTCAACAGATGTGGCAGGTGCTTCAAGGCTTTTGGGCAGCTATTTCACCTTGACGGGGAAGGTCGTAAAAGGGCAGCAAATAGGCACTACGATTGGCTACCCAACGGCCAATCTGGAAATCAAAGAGGCCAACAAGCTGATGCCACCCGATGGAATCTATGCTTGCTTCGCAAACTACGATGGAATGCGCCTCCCCGGCATGCTTTATATAGGAAAGCGGCCGACACTGAAAAAATTCAACAACCGGACCATCGAGGTCAATATTTTCGACTTCAACAAATCCATCTACGAAGATGAATTGGCCATAGAATTGGTTGATTTTATTCGGCCTGATGCTGATTTGAAGGACATGGAGGCCCTGAAAGCCCAGATTTCGCTCGACCAAGAAGCTGCCTCTGCTAAACTCCTAGTTGCAGAGGCACAAGTGAAGGCTTGGCAAAACAAGGAATTGGCCTCGGTGGCTGTAGTGATTTTGAACTACAACGGCCGGAATTTCTTGGAGAAATACCTCGGCTCCGTGCTCGAAACCTCCTATGCAAACTACCAAGTCTATGTGGCTGACAATGCCAGCAAGGACGATTCGGTGGAATACCTCAGAAAGCATTACCCGCAGGTAAAAATCATTCAGCTTCGTGAGAATTTTGGCTTTTCAAAAGGCTACAACCTCGCCTTGCAGTCGCTTGACGAAGATTATTTCCTGTTGCTAAATTCGGACGTTCAAGTGCCGGCCAACTGGCTCGAACCTATGGTAGAGGTCATGGAAAAAGACCCCACCATTGCTGCTTTGCAGCCAAAAATTAGGGCTTTGGGCAAGCCCGAATTTTTTGAATACGCCGGGGCTGCGGGTGGCTGGATTGACAGCTTGGGCTATCCCTTTGCCAGAGGACGGATTTTCGATACCGTTGAAAAGGACAATGGCCAATACGACAATCCGGTGGAAATCTTCTGGGCATCTGGTTGTTGCATGATGGTTCGGGGGCCTTTGTTTCATGGCTTTGGTGGCTTCGACAACGATTTTTTCGCCCATTTGGAAGAGATTGACCTCTGTTGGCGCTTCAAAAGGGCGGGCTATAAGATTATGTTCACGCCCCGTTCCACCGTTTACCATTTAGGTGGGGGCACGTTGGGCTATCATTCGCCTTACAAAACCTACCTGAACTTCAGGAACAGTTACTATACTTTGCTCAAAAATCAAGGTGTGCTAAAATTGGCATATCTGCTCCCGCTGCGCTTGATGATGGACACCTTGGCTGC
>JADLHE010000610.1 GCA_020848965.1 Saprospiraceae bacterium | reverse complement strand
GTCTTTTGACGACGTCTATACGGTAAGATTTAAGACCGCAGTTGAAATCGTGGAGCGGGATATGGCTAATCCAGCGGGTGACGCCATTGAAAAACTTGCTGGGAATGGTTTTCATGATGGGGTCGTAGCGCTTCTGTTTCCAGCCACTCACGAGGTCGTAGCCATCTTCCACAATCATTCGGCGGAGTTCGGGGATTTCGTCGGGGCTGTCCTGTAGGTCGGCATCCATCGTAATGACCACGTTGCCCTGTGCGGCTTCAAAACCGACAAAAAGGGCAGCCGATTTTCCATAGTTTCGGCGGAATTTGAAGCCTTTCACGCAGGGGTTGGAGGCGCTCAGCGATTCAATCACTTGCCAAGAGCGGTCGGTGCTGCCATCGTCCACCATGATGATTTCATAGCTGAAACGATGCTGTTCCATGACCCTGCGAATCCAAGCCTCCAGTTCTGGCAGGCTTTCGTCTTCGTTGAAAAGTGGTACTACTACGGAAATATCCATTTTTTGAAGTTGGCAGTTGCCCCCGCTATTTTTTCATCAGATATGCTACCATCAAGGAAATCATGAACCCCGGCAGCAGCATGAAAGCCCACCGCTTAAAAACCATGCCGAGCGTCATGGATAAGTCCATGCCTTGGGTTTTGATGCCTGCGTCGTTCATCATCTTGCGTTGGATTTCCACCAGATTTGTGTCAATGAAATTGAACAACATATAGATGAAAAGCCAAAAAAGCAATTGCGACAGCACAAAGACCAAAAAGGCATATTTGAGGGCATCTGGCTTGGCTATGGTATCGCCATTGTCGGTTCGAATTTTCCGAACGGCCAAGGCCATTGCCAGCATGCTGATGAAAATTTGCCCGAAAACAACGAATGGGTTCAGCGCAAACTGTGCCCCCATTTGATGAAAAACAAGCAGGTATAGTGCTGACACTATACCTGCTATGATACCATATTTTATGGCGGTTTGTTTCATGTTGAGTTTGAAAATTAGATATTGGGAGCTGGCTCCTTTTTCATTACAGCGGCAACAATCAGGGAAATGATTACACCAAAGATTAAGGTACCAACCATGGTCATAATCGGCCCTAAAATTGGGCTGGTGGTAATATTCGCAATGGTTTCCATCATGCCTTCTTGCCCAGGTTGGGCTTGCTCCAGCATCATTTCACGGGTTTTTTCAAGAATGTCGGGAGCGATAAGGTTATTGTAGATGATGCCCCAAACGGTTGAAATTACACCCGAAATAACAGCCACGGCCATGCCCATTCCGAATGCCCGGCCAAAGCTGATGGCTCCGCCTAGTTCGGTTTCACGGTGCTTCTTAACGGCCAATACATAAACGATGACGGTCACAATCATGGATATGCAACCAATTCCTGCTCCGGCCATTGGGTTTGCAGTTTCGGGGTCGGCCATACCAGATAGGTACATGACCAAGCCCATTACTACGCCGATGGCGCCAAGTATTCCACCGTAGCGCAAGGCAGTTGGCCAAACGGATACAGAGGATGGGTCAATGATTCGGCGTGGGTCGTCCAAAGTTGTCATAACGTTTTGATTTTTAATGGTGAATGAATGGCCGAAAGATAACCATGCCCGCAAATTGTTTGCAATTTTTTAGACAAACATTCATGCCTTTCCTTCAACGTCCATGCCTATCACTTTCCCTTTGTTGATGACGCCCACCACCTTGCCTTTCATCCGCCAGCCGACGAATGGGGTGTTTTTCGACCTTGATTGAATGTCCTTTGCCGAAAAAGTCCATTCCGTATTGGGGTTGAAGATGGTTAAACTGGCTGCTTCGCCGGGGCCGATTTTTGGCACAGGCAGCCCCAGCAGCTTCCGGGGCGCAATGGCTATTTTTTCGATAAACTGACTGATGGTCAAGGAGTTGTGGAGGTGCATCCAGCTTAGCCCGAATGCCGTTTCCAAACCAATCGCCCCAAAATCAGCGAATGGGAACTCCAAATTCTTGGCTTCTGGGTCGAGCGGGGTATGGTTGGAGGTGATACAATCTATGGTGCCATCGGCAAGGCCCGCATGGAGCGCTTCCATGTCGGCCAGTTCCCGGATGGGAGGCATCACCTTGAAATTAGGGTCGAATTCGCTTAGTAAATGGTCGTCGCAGGCCAGGTTCATCGCTGCTACGGAGGCCGTCACTTGCAGTCCACGAGCTTTGGCCTCCCGCACCAATTCCACGGCGCCAGCCGTTGAAATATTGAGGGCGTGAAGCCGTGAACCCGTGTATTCCGCCAAGTAAATATCCCTGCGCAGCATTAGTTCTTCGGCCAAGGCCGGAACGCCCTTCATGCCCAAGGAGGTGCTCATGGTGCCTTCGTGCATCTGGCCGCTTGGGGCGAGACTGCGGTCATGCGGGCGATTGAGGATGACCCCACCGAATGGGCTTACATATTGCAGCGCACGCAGCATCAGCCCACTGTCTTGCACCGATTTTTTGCCATCGGAAAAAGCCACTGCCCCCGCTGACTGCATATCGTAGATTTCGGTGATGTCCTTGCCAGCGCAATCGTGCGAAACGGCACCAATCGGCAGGAAATCCACCATGCTCAAGGCTGATTTGCTGCGAACGTATTGTACTTCGGATTTTGAATGCAGGGCCGGATTGGTATTGGGCAGCACCGCAATGGCCGCATAACCGCCAGCCAAGGCCGCCCGCTCCACGGTGGCAAAATCTTCCCGGTGCTCCAAGCCGGGGTCGCCGACCCATGTGCCGAGATCGAGCCAAGCTGGAGAGATGCAACAGCCAGTGGCGTCAAAAATTTGGGCTGCATTTGAAGCAAGCCCGTTGCCAACGGCTTCTATTTTTCCATCCTTAATTAAGAGGTCTGTAGCTTTTCCGTCGTGTTGCGAGCCGGGCCAGACCAAAATGGCATTTTTGATGAGTAAGTGCATGGCGCAAAAATAGGCAGGCAGGTTTAAATAAAGGTGATGAATCTCATTCTGGGCTTTCAACTGTTTCCTCCTCACCCTCTGCCGCTTCCTTCAGAATCCGCTCATAAAATTTAGCTGATTTCTCGCTCAGAATCCCAGAGTCGAAGGTCACGTTTTGTAGAATATCGAGCAGGGTATTTATTCGGGCCTCTGTCTCAAAGAACTTATTGATTATCACGATGTTGCGAGCCTCCACCACGCAGTAGCCAGAGTTGAAATTCCCCTTTTCATACCGGATAACATAGCCAAGTTCTTGGAACAAAACTTCAAGTTTTTGGAGCGAATGTTTCGTCAGGTTTATCATACCGAATACATTGTTTTTGCTGGCAAAGATGAAGAAAAAACGGGGCAAATCTTCCAACGAGGCAGATTCTGACCTAAATGCTTGTCGTTGATAAAATTCAAGCCTCCGCTAGCCTTCATTCAAAAGACTTTCTCTAATTTTGGCCGAAATAGAGGACGGAACCTGCTCCGTCCTTTGTTTTTTTGCCGCTTTTCATTGAAAATCAAGCAATTCAATATCTCAACAATTATAAACGACTATGCCCAGCTTTGAAATCGAAGGTAAGCTCATTCGCAAGTTTGATGCGGAGAACAAATCCCAATCCTTCCAAACCCGTGAATTCGTCATTGAAGTACCCGATGGCAACTACCCGCAATTCGTGAAGTTCCAATTGACGCAAGACCGTTGCGGAGCAATTGATTCACATAAAGAAGGCGAAACCATTAAAGTGCATTTTGATTTGCGTGGCCGTGAGTGGCAGGGCAAGTATTTCACCAACCTCAATGCTTGGCGGGTGGAGAAAACTGGTGGAGCAGCTGCGGCACCTCCCCCAGCTGCCGCTAACAACGATTTTGATTTTCCAACCGCTTCCGACGAGCCTAGTTTTGTAAACGAGGATTTGCCGTTTTAAGGTAGATTTTAGTGGCTTAAAAACTGCCTTTGCTGCTCAGTTTCTGCCATTTTGTACTTAAAAATTAGACTTTTTGCTGCTGCAAAAAGTCTAATTTTTTTTCTTCGAATCAACGACCTACCATGTATCGGCGCTAATATTTTAAGTGGAGCAATTTCCGTTTCAGCGCCCCGCTTCCTTCACCATTCGTTGGATTTTTACATTCAGACCCTCTTCTTTCAACAAGTCTTCCATCGGCAAATGGAACCTGAATCTCCAGTAATGCGGTACAATGCTGGGGTCGTTGATTTGCTCGTCTTTGGCGTTTTTACGGCGCAGATTTGCATCCATTCCCACTAAGTCTTGCACCGGGAAAATGGCCCAAATGCTTGGCGATTCCAAATGCTGTCGGTTGACGGCTTCCACCACGCCGGGCGTGCAGAGTTCTGGCGCTAACCCATTGATATGCAAGGTGTTATTCAGGAATCGCTGCGAACGGGCCATGTTCTCCTCCCACCATCCACGGACAGTGCTCATGTCATGACAAGATGGGCTGCAAACGCTCGTCCAAGGGTAGGTCGCTGGGTCGTCAAACTCAACGGGACCGGATGGAGCTCGCTGTATTTTCAAGGAAATAATGTTCAGGTCATGCATGACGCCAGGCACCGAGCGGGGTATCATGCCGAGGTCTTCACCACAGATGAGCATATTGCTGGCTTTCAGCAGGGAAGGAAGTTTCCAGAGTGCCTGTTGCCGCCAAAACTCGTCGTGCCGCACTTGGAAATAGTCGTCGTAAAGCTG
>JADLHE010000609.1 GCA_020848965.1 Saprospiraceae bacterium | reverse complement strand
GAGCAGACCCGACAAAAGAAAGAGGTCGCCAATAGCGTTTTATGCGCTGTTGGCGACCTTTTCATTTATACACTAGGTGAAATCACCGCTTTTGAGGGTATCCAAAGTTTTGAGTCAAGTTTTTTCAGATTTTTTTTTGAAAAAAATCCTCACAAAACTCATTTTTAGAAACTTATTATTTCACAAACACACAATAAAATACTAAGTCAAAAAATCATTAATTATTGAATTTCAACACAATACACAAAATAATTTATCGTTATTTGTAAAAATAATTCACTCACAAAGGCTTAAAAATGTCCTTGCTGCTAGGAAATTACTGTCGCACATTTGTATCGTGATTAGTAAATAACACAGAGGCAGACGGAAAAGTGAAGTGAAGATTGAAAATGTGGAGAGTGTAAAAAAAGCCGGTCAAACGGACTGGCCAACAGTTTTGAAAATGTTCATGGGATTATAATTTGTTAATAGCCAGACGTCCCGATGGCAATCCGTCGGGACGGGCTGTTTTTCAAACCCAGTTTTCAAAACAAGTTGACATCAATTCGATAATGTTCATGGGATTATAATTTGTTGGTAGTAAGCCCCCTCGAACAACTGAGGGGGTATTACTCTTTACCTTGGCAAATTTACCCTGCAAAGAAATGCACCAGCCTAAATAAAAAAAAGGGACGACTAAAAGTAGCCGACCCGAAATTTCGTTCATGGGATACTAACTCTAACGCAGAATTCGCAAAAAAATAGGATAAAATTCTTTCTTCTTCTTTCAAAAATTTTTAGGCTGGTGCAAAAATATCTCAGGTTTCTTAAAAGCACAAATTTTAGCTTCGATTCCTGAAAAAGATTTCGTTTTTGGATATGTTCATGGGATTATTCTTAAAAGTCGTGTCAAAGGACACGACTTTTTTTTTGCCCATAACTGAGCGTTTTCATTTGGAATCAAGCCTTTGGTGCCGCTTTTTGAATCGCATCAAGGTAGCTATTCCAAGCATCTTTCGGCAAGGTCAAGAAAGTGCCCTCGCTTCGAGCTGGAAGGCTGTCGGATTTGTAGCCGGGGTTCAGGTAGCGCAAAGTGGCCATGCTGAGGCCGGTAATGTTTGAAATTTTCTTGAGTGAAATAACTCCATAGACCCTTGCGGCCATCGAATTTAGCAAGGTCAGGTCAGGCATGGCAGGCGAAAGCCCGTGCTGAAGGTGGTAAGTACCGACGTACATAGCGGCTTTGAACCTAGCTATATAGGTCTGCGTCTCGGAAGGCAGGTGATATTTTACTTGATTGTACTCCTGGCAGCCGGCTTTTTGGATGGCTTGGTTGAGCCGACCGGGGCCGCAATTGTAAGCCACCAATGCCAGCTCCCAATTGCCGTAGCGCTTGTAAAGCCGCTTGAGGTATTTGATGGCTGCTTCAGTGGCTCGATTGGGGTCTTTGCGTTCATCCAATTTGCTGTCCACCACCAAGCCAAGTGAGCGGGCCGTCTCTGGCACCAATTGCCAAAGGCCAGCAGCCCCTTTTGTGGATTCGGCGTGGGGCTGAAGCTTGGACTCCACTATCGGCAAAAACTTGAGCTGCCCAGGCAATCCGTTCAGTTCAAGGTAATGCTCGATTACCGGCAGATAGACCACTCCCCTACCCAAGATAGCCTCTGTTTCATTGGCTCCATAGGTGAGGTAACGGCTCAAATATGCCCTTACATCGGCATCGTAGCCAGAATTCACCGGGCTACGCATCATGGAAATGCGGAATTTGATTTCGGCCTCATCGGGCAAACTGCTTGCCTCCACGGGTGCAAAATCAACAAAAGAAGGTGCGACAGCTTGAGCTTGCCAATAGCCAAGCCAAGCTGCCGCCAATGTCAAAGGGATTCCTTTCATAGTGTGTTCGTTTGTGTTCGTTTTTTGTTCAGTCCCTCAAGTCAAACTCGTAGTTTTTGCCTTTTTTCATTTTTCAACAATTATTAAAACAGGGGTGTGCAATGCCTATTTGGACGTCCGAAAAGGGACATCATAAAGTCAGTTCCAAGTCTTGTTTCACCGATGGGAATAGTGCCTAGTGCAAAGGCAATGATGGGCTTAGTGTGTAAAGAAGGGTAAATAGTATTGAGCTGGGAAGGAGTGCTCAAATTGCGTAAGGATGAAAGCGTATAGCCAAAAATCAGGCCGCTAACGCTCAGCTTTGAAATATTTAAACAAAAATATTTTCACAAAGCACTGATTATCTTATTTTTACGAAAATAATTATCTGGTAAAAAAAACCGAAGCACCAAATTTCGTACCCGCAGTTGGAAGTTTGGAAGTGAACTTAAAGCAGCCTAGCGGGTTACTTTGCGGACGAATATCGTCCTAAGCCGAAAGTTGCACACGGATTCTTTCTTATTCCTAATTTTGCGCCGTTATGT
Organism: Saprospiraceae bacterium; assembly: GCA_020848965.1. GTDB lineage: Bacteria > Bacteroidota > Bacteroidia > Chitinophagales > Saprospiraceae > UBA6168. Next base: position 5,593 of record JADLHE010000609.1, on the reverse strand, counting down.
TGCTAACCATCTTCAAGTCGAAAATCCACAGGGCCAAAGTCACAGAGGCCAACCTGCACTATGTGGGAAGCATCACCATTGACGAGGCATTGCTGGAAGCAGCCAATATCATGGAGGGTGAAAAGGTGCAGATTGTGAACAACAACAACGGTGAACGCATCGAAACCTATGCAATCCGTGGTGAACGCAATTCTGGCATCATCTGCCTGAATGGGGCCGCTGCCCGCAAGTTTCAACCGGGAGACATCGTTATCATCATCGCTTACGCCCTGATGACCCCGGAAGAAGCCAAAGGCTTCAAACCCGCCACGGTTTTCCCCGACGAAAACAATCGGCTGCCATCCTAAGCCTTTTACCAAGATTTAGAAGGCCAATATTGGCTGATTGACAGCATCTCAAACGAATTTCATCCAGCCGCCCACCATCCGCTTTCATGAATAAGCTATTCAAGAACATCCTTCAATTCTTGCTGTCGCTCGGCCTAGGCTCCACCATTCTCTATTTTGTCTATCAAAGCCAAAGCAAAACCTACGTGGCCGAATGCTTGGCAAAAGGCAGTGCCGCTGCCGACTGCAATTTGATGGACAAGCTGGTGGGCGATTTCCAACAGACCAATTTTGGATGGATAGCCTTGGTAATGCTCGCTTTCTTGGTGAGCAACTACAGCCGAACTGCCAAATGGATGCTGCTCTTAAAACCGATGGGCTACCGCCCAAAGTTCATCAACGGGTTCCTCTCCATTTTGGTGGCCTATTTTGCCAATATCTTCATCCCACGCATCGGCGAGGTCATCAGGGCGGGAGTGTTTTCCAAATACGAGAAAGTCCCGGTAGAAAAGGTGATGGGCACCATCGTGGTGGACCGTGTGGTGGACGTGATTTGCCTTTTGCTGGCCTTTGGCTTGGCACTTTTGTTCGAGTTTGAAAAAATCTGGAGCTACGTCAATGCACAAAGCGGGCAAGCTGGCACGGATGGGGGCAATGGTAAATGGTTGATTTTATTGGGCTTGGGGGCAATAGGACTGCTCGTTTTCTTGCTCCGCAAAAAATTGGCGCAAACGGCCATTTTCCAAAAAATCATGAAAATGGTGGCAGGTTTTTGGGAAGGCATCCGGGCCGTTGGCAAGCTTGAGCGGCCTTGGCTGTTCGTCTTCCACAGCCTCAACATCTGGCTGCTTTACTTCATCATGACCTGGCTTGGCTTCAAGGCTTTTGGCCCCACTAGCCACCTCGACCTCCGGGCGGCGCTCACGGTTTTTGCCTTCGGCACCTTGGGTATGGTCATTCCGTCGCCGGGCGGCATGGGCACTTTCCACGGGCTGGTAATTTGGGTGCTCACCAGTTTTTATGCCATCAAAGGTGACGATGCTTTTTCGGTGGCCAATATCATCTTCTTCTTGATTCAAATCGGGCTGAACGCCGTGATGGGCTTGCTGGCCCTGCTCGTCCTGCCCATTTTGAACAAGAACTACAAACCGATTGTAAGCGAAGATTCGAAGATTTGAGGATTCGAGGATTTGAAGGCAGCGCAATCAAATCCTCAAATGCTCAAATCCTCTAACCAACTATGTTTTTCGATAAAATACAAGCCAAGGTTCACACCCAGCAGCAGCTATTGGAAACGGTGGCGCATTGGCGCTCCAACGGCGAACGCATCGTGTTCACCAACGGCTGCTTCGACCTCTTGCACTTGGGCCATGTGCGCTACCTCGCCGATGCCCGTGACCTTGGCCACCGCCTGATTATTGGTGTGAACGCCGACGCATCCGTTCAACGACTGAAAGGCCCGACACGCCCCATCCAAGATGAGCGGACGAGGTTGTTGGTCTTGGCCTCCCTTGCCTGCGTTGATGCCGTGGTACTTTTCAAAGAAGATACCCCGCTTGAGCTGATAGCCAGCATCGTCCCCGATGTGCTGGTGAAGGGAGGGGATTGGGCACCAGAAAACATAGTTGGGTCAACTATTGTGTTGAGTAACGGCGGTCAGGTACGAAGTTTGCCTTTCGTCGAAGGTTTTTCAACCACCAATATCGAAGGGAAAATTTTGGGGAAGGGAGCAGGGCAAGGCCCGCTTCGCTAAGCCTTTAATTTTCAATTCTTTAGCAACTTAGACCCCATAGTAGCCGTTTCTGGTTCGGAAACTGAAAATTCCCGTTCAATTTTTTCATGGAATTTTAATCTAAAAAAACTTGAAAAATTGGTCGTTTTGAAACTATATTTGTCACGCTTCGGCGCTATGAGGAATAATTATGATTTTTTTTTCGCCTATACCAAACCAATTAAAGAATGAATGAACATTCAATAATCCAGCGGCTATTAGCAGCTAAGGATGCACTAACCTCCACGATACAAAAAATCCTTGACCTAAACCGCCAGTTGAAATCCTTGCGGAAGAGCAAACAGGAAGAAGTAGTAGCGGACGTGGCCATCAAGCAGGAATTAAAACTCCTCAACAAAGTGGCCGACCACCAAGCCAAAATCGTACAGCTCTATGAGCACCGCCTGAAAAAGGCCAGTAACAATTGATTTCACCTTAACAAAAAGACATTGCCTGCCCGGACTACCGTTCCGAGGCGGGCTTTTTTATTGGATGTCCTTTTATGGGTTAAGCCTAAAAGTTTTCCTGATTTCCACACCCTTTGCACCCGGTTGAACGTTATTGGGATTGTGCCAAGGACACAGCACTGCTTGGTGCCAACTTGGGCATGAGAAAGGTGCTTACTTTCGCTCCAAAATATTCGATTGATGAAAATCCACCTAGCTGCAATATTGATATGTTTTGGGTTGACAAATTTGAGCTTCGCCCAGAAAAGCATCGGCAAAGCCTCCATCAATGGGCAGGTTTTTGAAATGGTGCTGGAAAAAAGCGGCGATACCCTCTACCTCTCGGCAGCAGATTTGGATACCGTTTCACTGACCTACCCCCGCAACCTCAAAACCCAAGAAGACTATGACCGCTACCGCAAATACTTGCGCTATGCTGCCGTTGTTTACCCTTATGCAAAAGAGGCGGTTGCCGTTTTTAGGCAATTGAACAAGGAAACAGAGGAAATGCGCAAAGGCAAACGGAAGCGCTATGCAAAGCATTTGCAAAAAGACTTGGACGACAAATTTGAAGCACCGCTGAAAAACCTGACCAAGACGCAGGGCAAAATCCTGGTAAAAATGGTGGAGCGGGAATTTGACGAGCCGCTTTACGAACTTATCAAAACCTACCGGGGCGGAATGACAGCGGGCTATTGGAACACCGCCAGTAAACTTTGGGGCTACGACCTGAAACATGGCTATGCTGAAGGCGAAGACCCTATTTTGGATGCTGTTTTGCAAGATTTTATCCTTTCCGAAAAGGAGGAATGAGCAGCAAAGCAATCATTTCCGCCATCCTTTCAATACTTTATTATGTGGACCGAAAAAGACAATTGCCTGCAAGCGAGCTTTAAGTTCAAGGACTTCTCGCAAGCCTTCGCTTTTATGACCGAAGTAGCTTTTCAAGCTGAAAAACTGAACCACCATCCCGATTGGTCAAATGTTTGGAACACCGTGCATTTTAAGTTGAACACCCACGATGCAGGCGGCACGGTGACGGAACGGGATTGGGAATTGGCGAAAGCGATTGACAAGATTGCGGAGCGATACCAAGCCAATAACTAGCTTATCTCATCGCAACAGCACCATTTTCCCAGAAATGGGCGATTGTCCATCCACTTGCATTTCATAATAATACAAGCCAGCAGGCAAACGATTGCTCTGTCCATCGGTGCCATCAAAAGTGACAGCATGGCTGCCAGCTTGGAAATGTATTTTTTCTATCAAAACCTTGGCGAGTTGTCCGGTTTGGTGACGCACGGCCAAGGTAACATCGGCAGCTTCATTCAATTGAAATGGTATGGTCGTGGTTCCTTTGACGGGGTTCGGGTAACAAGGCAACAATGCCCCCATTGTTTGCGCAGCACTCACCGTTTGTGAAGGCTGAGTAACGATGCGGCCATAATACACGTCTTCTTCTCCATTAAACGTGGCGGCCCAAGCCAAATGAGCACCTTCATTGTCAGAAACCATGTGGAAATAGTCCCCCATTTTCTGCTGGATTGGCCAGCCTACATGCGGGTCGAAAGCTTCGGAAAGGCGCTCGTTGGGCGACCAAGTCAGGCCTCCATCCTCGGAATAGGAGTAGTATAGAGAGGAAAGAAAAGTGCCGGGATGGTCACGGGTATCGAGCCAAACGGCATCAATGCGGCCATTTGGCGCAACGGACATTGTGCCGAACCACTGCCAATTATTGCCTGTATCATCATTTACCCGAATGGGACTGCTCCACGTAAGGCCACCATCCAAGCTTCTTATGAAATGCACGTTCAAGACATCGGAGCCGTCGTTCGGCACCACGGAAGCAAGTACATAGATATTGCCATGATTGGGGCCGCCAGAGTGGTCTGAGCCTACCCAAGTCTGACCCAATAAGCCAGAAGGGTTTGGGCCTGCGGAATTAAACCCTTGCAAATAGCCTCCAATATCGGCAGTGGTGCCGGTCCAACTTGGTGTTTCGCCAGCATTCTGAGCATTGGTAGATTTAGTAAACGTCGCTCCATCCCCCACTGCATAAACTTCGCCTTCTGGCCCAACGTCCAAATTGCCCCAATAAGGCAAAAGTGGAATTTCGGTACAGGCTTCATATGTTCCACCACCATCCGTTGAGCGGGTGAAGTTGCCCGGTGGGCAAATCGAAAAGCTTGAGTTCCAGTTGGAATATATATTACCATTCCCCTCCCCTCCTGTTTTATCAATGACCATCCACTGTTTGTCACCGCCAAATGCGTAAGGCCCATTGTCCCAAGTGCCGTCACCCGTGGAGCGATAGACATTGGTGCTATAGCCTGCACCAAGCGTTAAACTATTGTAGTAAAACCTTCCTTCATCATCGGAATCGAGCACGGGGTCGGAACGGAAGATGCCGGGGTCAATGACGCCGGGGAAAGTCCAAGTCTGCCCACCATCAATGGTGAACCCATGTCCAGCTTGCCTGAAATCGCTTGCAATGGTATCGAACTGCCGCCACCCAATGGCCATGCGCATGGGGTTCGTGGGGTCAAGGGCAATGGAAGGTTCATTGGCGGCATCGCCAATGATGTTGTTGCCATTTGCATCAACGTTTACTTGCGTTGCAAAAAAATTGGTGCCGAAAATCCTGTGCGGCGGCGAGGTTCGCCGATGGGCGGGGTTAACGGGGATTGGAGCCATTCCCATCGTTTCATGGTATTCATTGGGAGCGTTTTGGGAAGTCAAAAACTGCGGTTGGGACAAAACTATTGCCAGCAATATTAGCAAGCGGGTTGGTGCGTTCTTCATAATGGATGTTTTAGCAAAGATAGTTGGATTTACGATTTTGGATTTACGAACTACGCCTTGTCCCTTTGGGATTAGACAACTACTTGAATTTCAATTAATTTCACCAAAATATAAATCTAAGCTAATATTATTGGGCCACTTAAAAATGAACGCATTTGAAGTTGATAGCAGTCATTTTTGAGAGGAGGGGTTATCAAACCCCGGTGTTTTAGAAAGCCGGGGTTTGATAACCCCTCCTCTCAAAAGAT